>NZ_CAUYTL010000016.1:0-62525 GCF_963575615.1 Listeria rocourtiae subsp. hofi
AAAATACGTATCCAAAATCTAAATGCAGATTTTGGATACGTATTTTTCTAGGTCAGAGAACCTTTTGTCTCAGACTCCTCCAGGATCCAGCTTCAACAGCCAGCCTCTCGAAATTTTCGTGGCCTCCGCAAAAGTCAAAAGAAGACTTTTACTGCGCCCCCTAACAAATTTTTTCAGAGCTGAACGAGCCCGTTCAGCACTTTGGTTAATCCGGCTTCAACGGCCAACTCCTCAAAAACTTCACGCCCTCCACAAAAAGCAAGAGCGGCTTTTTCTTACGGCCGCTCCAGTTTTTTTCGGAGCCGAGCGGGCCGTTTCAGCACTTCTCGCTATAATAAAACTTAAACTCCATATCTTTCTGGTGATTTCCGAATCCTTTTCCGAATATCGTGGTCCCGCCAATATTTTTAGCATCCTTTTCAACGGCTATACGGAATGTTAAGAGTTCTTCGGTTATTTCTAAATCATCTAAAGTTAATTCAGATAATATCTCTCCATCAAAATGTGTACCATGCTGTGAAATACGAATGGTTTTGAAGAGCCCATATTGGCTATTGGAATCCTCCCACCAACTTGGCGTGTACTTACCACGGATGTCAGAGAAATTTCCAGGACAAGTCCATGTTCCAAGCGCATGACCATTTAAATAGAAAGATATATCCGAGGGCCAAACGTTATTGGAATAAGGAAACTCAGAGGCGATTTCAAAACTGATTTCAAGCAGTTCTATCTGTTCGTCTTTTTGTAGAGGATTAGGGACTTTGTATTCGAGATAGCCTTGTGTAAACCAGATGATTTGTGCGTCCATTCGGTTGGCATCCATGAAATATTTTGGCTCGTCTACATGACCAATAAATTCTTTACTAGAAGCTAAACCGCATGTGGGTGTGACGTTATAATCGGTATAATGCCCAACTGGTAGCTCTAAGGAACGCATTTTAAAATTAGGATAGATAGTGGTCGGAAACGTAATCTCAATCTTGTCAACAACGAGCTTGGAAATTTTCTGGATGCCAGATTTTCCAGGTATTTTTTCTGTGCGGATTAATTTGGCGTTTTCCAGTTGGTTGATGTGGCGAGTGATGATAGCGCTACTCATATGTAAGGCGTGTGCGAGCTCTTTAATGTTCATAGAATTTTGTGAAAGTAGGTTCAAAATTTGAATTCTAGTATCGCTGGCAAGAGCTTCATAAACGTGAATGGAATCTTTGGAAATGTCTAATTGCATGTACAAAAATCCTCCTTTAGTTAATGGTTAGATAGATTAAAAGTAGTTTGTAAATAGTGTAAAAACAATTTAGTGAACTTATTGGTTCATCATAACATAAAATTGCTGATAAAAGAACTAAAAGTGTTGACAATAAAATTTTAGTGAATTATAGTAAAATTATAAAAGAAATTTAGTTATTAATTTACTTGATGGTTAATTAAAGAATTTCTTTTTTTGAAAAGCTTTATGTAGGCGTTTACATCTAATTGTGACTGGTGTAGATGTGGCTGGTTTTAGAGGTGTGAGTCGAGGTGTTTGTTTTTCACAGGTGGAGACTTAATCTAGAAGCTATTCTGGGTTTAGAGGCAAGAGCCACTGGGGGATTACATGCTCGCTTTGCTCGCATGCATATTGAGGCTCTAACTTAGCGAAGTACGCTTCGTAAGAGTCTCAACAAAGAGGGAGGAATATAAAATGAAAAAAATGTTAGGTCTTGTTTGTATGTTATTATTGGTTGCTGGATTGGCTGCATGTGGGGGTTCTGGTGAGGCGAAGGATACAGCTAAAAGTAAGGAAATTATTTTTTGGAATCCATTTACTGGTCCAGATGGTGCGAATATGCAAAAAATGGTGGACGCATACAATAAAACAAATCCGGAATTCAAAGTTAAAAACATGTCTTTAAAAGAGGGCGATATGTACACGAAAATTCCAACGGTTGTAAACTCCGGAAAAAATATTCCTGATTTGACGATCGTTCATGCTGAGCGTATTAAACAGTATGTGGACAATGACATGTTGTTAAACTATGATGATTATTTGGCAGATTTCCCAGACTTAAAAGCGGAAAACTATGTGCCGGAAGCTTGGAATATTGGTGAATTGGATAATAAACGATATAGTATCCCGCTCGATATCCACTCTTTCATTATGTACTATAACAAAGATTTAGTGAAAAAATATGCTCCAAACGCGCTGGACGATAATATTGTCACTTTTGATGAAATAAAAGCAGCGGGTGCGCTGGCTAAAAAGGACAAAATTGATGCAGTATCTGTAAGCTGGGTGAAACCGGTATTCCTATCTCTCTATGCGCAAAACGGCGGGAAGTTAACAGAAAATGGTGTTGATCCAACGCTTGATAATCAGCAGGCAAAAGATACGTTTAATCTGTGGAAAGACATGTACAAGGATGGTATTACAACAAAAGATGGCGAAGATTATTTCCAAAAATTCATTGCCGGAAAAGTAATATTTGCGCCAGAGGGAATCTGGATGCAGAATAATGCGAAAGATGCTAAGTTCGATTGGGGAATCACAAATGCACCGCAATTAAGCGATGATAAAAATAAGATGGTGAACTGGTCTAGCTCGCATCAATTCACGATGTTTAACAGTGAAGGCCGCTCGAAAGAAAAAACAGAAGGCGTGCTGAAATTTATCGACTGGGTGCAAGATAACTCGCTAGAATGGGCGAAATCAGGCCAAAACCCAGCATCTCTAAAAATCATGGATGAGCCGAGTTACAAGGAGATGCCACAATCGTTCTTATTGCTAAATCCAGCTGAGCAGAAATCGTTGAAGATTTTTGATTATAAGTATAATGGTTACGTTTCGGAGCAATTGGATGCGAATGGAAATGATATTATTTTCGGTAAGACGCCAGTGAATAAAGGGTTAGCAGATATGCAAAAAGCAGTGGAAGATAAGATTGCTAAAGATAAATCCAATAATTAAATCAAATAATGGGCTTGAGAATTTGCGAATTCTCAAGCCTTAGATGAAAAATTGGGAGTGATTGTAATGGAAGCAAATGCTAAAACGATAACATATAAAACAAGAAAATGGCAGTTCACACCGTGGTTATTTGCAGGTCCGCATTTAATTATTTTCTTGATCTTTTTTCTTGTTCCTGTTGTTTATGGAATTTATATTTCTTTTACGGATTGGGATTTGATTGGTACGCCTGATTTTGTAGGATTTGATAATTATCGCGAAATATTGTTTCAGAAAGATTCGACTTTTTATGAACAGTTACATAATGGGTTGCGAAATACATTTATTTTCGTCGTGTTAACCGTACCATTTTGTATTATTGTCCCGTTATTATTAGCTAGTGCACTAAACGCGAAGCCACGGCTAAATAAGCTGTTTCAATCGCTATTTTATTTGCCATCGTTGTTTGCTATTTCGGCGGTTATCATTATTTGGGGCTTGATGTTTAATGTGAGTTTCGGTCCAATCAACCAGTTTCTTGGCACGACGATTAATTGGGTAGGCACGCAGCCTTACGCTTGGATGACGCTTGTGATTGTAACGGTTTGGTGGTGTATCGGTGGGAATATGATTATTTATCAGGCTGCACTAAATGGCATTTCTCAGGATTTCTATGAAGCAGCTGAAATCGATGGTGCCACTTCTGTACAAAAATTCTTCAAGATAACGCTTCCGAGTATTCGCGCGCAGTTATTATATACTGTAGTAATGACTACTATTGCTCAGTTTAACGTTTATGGGCAACCACTGATGCTGACAAAAGGTGGTCCATCTGGCTCGACATCGGTGCTGTTAATGTATATTCAGCAAAATGCGTTTGGTACTGGCCAATCGATTGCGGGAATTGCATCTGCAATGGCTGTTATTCTCGGCTTGTGTATCATGGCTGTTTCCGCAGTCCAATTTTTCTTTTTACGGAATAAAAACTAACGGCGAGAGGGGATGGATTTCTGATGAAAAAAGATACACGTTTTATACCAAAATTAATTGCTTTTATATTCTTGCTTGTGATGGCTATCATCTGGGTTGTTCCGCTCGCGTGGGGAATTGTGACGTCCTTTAAATCGGAGGCAGAGGTTGCGACGGTGGGCTTTAAATTCCTTCCTGTGCAATGGGTGACGACAAATTATACGGAACTGCTATTTAATAATGCAGCCACGCCACTTTTAAGGTGGTTTATGAATTCAATGATTATTGCTGTATCGCAAACGGTGCTTGTACTTGTAGTAGTATCTTTGGCGGCGTTTGCATACAGTCGTTTGAAATTTCGCGGACGTAATGCCATGTTTGTTTTTTTGATGGCAACGATGATGTTTCCTAGTGTCGTGAATTTAATTCCACTTTATAAAATTATTGATACTTTCGGTTGGGTGAATAATTATTTAGCGGCTATTGTGCCGGGAGCTGCGGCTGTATTCAATATCTTTCTTGTTCGGCAGTTCATGGTGAATATTCCGATTGAATTTGATGAGGCGGCTCGTATCGACGGTGCAGGTGATTTCAAAATTTTCTACAAAGTGATTTTGCCACTTTTACGACCGGTGTTAATGGTTGTGGCGCTGTTCACTTTCACGGCAGCTTGGAACGACTTCCTGTGGCCTTCAATCGTGTTTAATGACATTGAAATGATGCCGATTACCCCTGGGCTTCAGCTGTTACAAGGGATGTATCAGGCACAACCGGCACATTTGATGGCAGGGGCGCTTGTCGCGATTGTACCGACTTTCATACTATACTTGTTCGCGCAAAAATATTTCTTACAGTCGATGGCACTATCATCTGGCGTAAAAGGGTAAGGACCGATTTTATTAAGTGTGAACAAAGCTAACTGTTAATCTTTCGATTTGTGTGAAGCTAAAATTAGCGTTTATTTAAGAATGGAAGGTCAGGAGGGATTTTTAGGTGAGTAGACGATTAGAGCGAATCTTTATTTATATCGCAGCGACTTGGCAGTTGTTGGATGGGCTGTTGACAGTCTTTGTTTATGGGATATTTATAAAGCGGCAAGGGCTAGATGTTGCAGGGCTTTCTGTGGCGCAAATGCGAGCAATGAAGGCGTTGTTTGGAAGTATTTTTAACTTTGTAGTCATCTTCGGGGTGTTATTGATCTTACTTGGGTTGTTGAATATTTATTTGGCACGGAAACATTGGAAAGACGGTGCTATTGGCTGGAAATTACCGCTTTGGTTAATCGTTTGTGGTGTATTTTCATATTTTATTATGGATATACCAAATATTTTCTTATTTATGAGCGCCGGAATCATTGGTTTGGCTAAAAATAAAGGCATGCGGCTACAGAAAAATAAGATAATTGGGGAGGAATTGGGATGAAAGAATTACATCCAAGACCGCAGTTTGTACGAGAGAATTGGGAGTTGCTAAATGGCAAATGGGCGTTTACGTTTGATGACGGGGACGTTGGTGTAGCAAAAGGTTGGTTCGAGGGCCTGCCAGCAGAGAGTGTGATTGAAGTGCCTTTTACTTATGAAACGAAGGCGAGTGGTATTCACGATGAGTCGCATCATGCAGTCGTTTGGTATGAACGTGACGTGATAGTTTCAGAAACCGAAAAAGATGTGTTGCTGCACTTTGAAGGTTCGGATTACGCCACAACAGTCTGGGTGAACGGGAAAATGGTTGGCGAACATCGAGGTTGTTATACGGCATTTGTTTTTAATGTGACGGATTATATTGCAGCCGGGGCGAATCGGATTACTGTTCGCGTTCAGGATAGTATGGATACGGCGCAACCACGTGGCAAGCAGCGCTGGATTAAAGATAATTTTGGTTGCTGGTATGTTCAGACGACGGGGATTTGGAAGTCGGTTTGGTTGGAATACGTTTCGCCAGTTCATATTGATTATGTGAAAATGACGCCGGATTTTGATGCTCGGAAAATCGATTTTGAGGTAGAGACTAACGTCTGGCATGATGATGTGACAGCGTGTGCGACTATTCAGTTCGACGGCGAACTAATCGAGGAAGTTAGTGCTACCGTGAAGGATGGTGTGGCGCGTTTGCAAGCCTCTGTTTTTGCTAAAGGTGATCCATGGAGTATGAAAGTCTGGAACACAGAGACGCCAAATCTATACGATGTCACATTCACTTTGCTCAAAGAAAATACAGTCATTGATTGCGTAGAATCATATTTCGGCATGCGAAAAATTGCGATTGAAGGCGAAAAAGTGATGCTGAATAATGAGGAGCTGTATCAACGTTTGATTCTTGATCAAGGCTACTGGCAAGATAGTGATTTGACACCACCATCTGTCGCAGCGCTAGAGCTTGATATCGAAAAAATTCTCGAAATGGGCTATAACGGTGTCCGTAAACATCAGAAAGTCGAGGATAACCGTTTCTTGTATCTGTGTGATAAGAAAGGTTTGCTCGTTTGGTCTGAGGTCGGTTCTACCTATAGTTTTAGCGATAAAGCAGTTGCAAACTTCACGGCGGAATGGCTTGATATCGTGAAGCAGAACTACAATCATCCATCGATTATTACGTGGGTTCCTTTCAATGAGTCGTGGGGTGTTGAGAACATTCACGAAAATAAGAAACAACAGCAGTTCACGGAAGGTATTTATTATTTGACCAAAACGTTCGATGCAATGCGTCCAGTAGTGACGAACGATGGATGGGACCACACAATTTCTGACATTATTACGCTTCATGATTATGAAGAAAATGGTAGAACATTTACCGAACGCTATGCAGATCAGGAAAAATTACTATCCAATGCATTCCAACACAATCAGTTCCGTCACCCGTTCGCTAGCGGTTATGAAAACATCGGAAAGCCAGTAATTATCTCTGAGTTTGGTGGTATCGCATTCCAATCAGAATCTGGCTGGGGCTACGGCAATCAAGTGCAAAATGAAGCAGCATTTTTAGAGCGTTTTGAAAATATAACAAGTGCCATTCAAGGGCTTGATTATATCTCTGGCTTCTGTTATACGCAAGTTACTGATGTGCAACAGGAAATCAACGGCCTGCTCACGATTGATCGCAAAGCGAAGGTTGATTTAGCTAAAGTATGTAGCATCAATGAGAGACGTAAAAAATAATACCTTCATAATGAGTCATCCTTATCATTTCTTTTCAAGCAAGTTTCCTATATAATGGAGAGATACTACAGTAGGGACCTTGAATAAGGCTCGAAATGATTGGACGATGTGTATGTTTAAAAAAATGTTGAAATCCTATGACTATCCTCTTTTAGCGGTATACATCATTGTATGTCTGTTTGGGTTGATCATGGTTTATAGTTCTAGTATGTTTGTCGCGATTAACAAGGGATGGGACCCCGCGACATTCTATAACAGTCAATTAAAAAATTGGATTATCTCGTTGTTCCTGTTGGTTTTCTTCGCTGTGTTCCCATATAAGATTCTTCAAAATAACAAAATGTTGATGCTAATCATGTTTGGGTCTGTCTCGCTTTTGCTACTTGTCTTAGCATTCGGAGACTCGGCGAACAATGCGCAGAGTTGGTTGGAGTTAGGGCCAATTCGGATTCAGCCTTCTGAGTTTATTAAAGTATCGATGATTGTTTATATGGCTGCGGTATACTCGAAAAAGCAGCGTTACATTGATGATTTTAACCGTGGAGTTCTGCCACCCGTTTTGTTTTTAGTTGTAATCTGTTTCTTGATATTATTACAACCAGATATTGGGACGGCCGCGATAGTTTTCTTGACGGGGTGCGGTATTATTATGGCATCAGGTATGCGACTCAAAACGATTTTGAAATTAGTAGGATTAGGGTTGCTTATTTTAGCTGTTTTATGCGTCATCGTCTTTCTATTACCGGAAGATATTCGTTCGAAACTGATTACAACGAAGCGAATTGGACGAATTACAAGCTTTCAAAATCCATTTACGGATCATGGTGCGAGTGGGTACCAGTTGGTGAATTCATTTTATGCGATTGGCTCTGGTGGCTTTTTTGGTCAGGGGCTCGGCGAAAGTGTGCAGAAGCTGGGTTATTTACCGGAGGCATATACTGATTTTATTAGTGCGATTATTGCAGAAGAGCTTGGTTTTTTTGGTATTTTGGTTACGGTTGGTGGTATTTATTTTATCGTTTTGCGTTCAATCACAAATGGCATGCGTGCCCATGATTCGTTCGGTTCGTTGCTCTGCTATGGCACCGCGACGCTCATTGGGATTCAGGCGTTTATTAATCTAGGCGGTGCGGCCGGAATGATTCCACTTACTGGGGTGACGCTACCATTCACGAGTTTCGGTGGATCATCGCTCATGTCAATGTCGATTTTGGTTGGAATTGTACTGAATGTATCGATGATGAATAAATTCCAGAAGAATTATGGTTCAGAAAAGGATTTGGCGCAATCTGCAAAAGTGGCGCAACCACGACCACAGAGGTAGGAATAGGAAAACGGGCTGAGAAATTTTGGCTCGTTTTTTCTATCGGAAAGTATCAGATACGCTGTATTTTTTCAAAAATTATTGTATATCTGATACTTTAGCTGGGCGTTAGTTTGGAGAAGCTTGAAACCTTGATACAATGCACTTTTGATAAATTATCTGAACATTTTTTATAAAAATCAGAGAAAACAATTTACATCTGGGGTACTTTAATACTATAATTGTCTGATATACCGTTTTTCTCCATGACGGTAATAATGTTAGCAGCTATGTATATAGAAAAATTAGGTAGTGTAGGTTAGGAGGAAAAAAAATGAACAACATTAAAAAGGTATTAGTTGCCAATCGTGGTGAGATTGCGATTCGTGTGCTTCGGGCATGTACGGAACTAAACATTAAGACAGTAGCGATCTATTCGCAAGAGGATACGGCGGCGTTTCACCGTTATAAGGCGGATGAGGCTTACCTCGTAGGGGAAGGAAAAAAACCAATTGATGCATATCTGGATATCGATAATATTATCGAAATTGCCAAGATAGCAAACGTTGACGCGATTCATCCTGGTTATGGCTTTTTGTCGGAAAATATCGACTTTGCCAAGCGTTGTGAAAAAGAAGGCATCATTTTTGTAGGACCTAAATCGAAACACCTAGATATGTTCGGTGATAAAATTAAAGCAAAAGAACAAGCTTTACTTGCGGACATCCCAGTTATCCCAGGCAGTAATGGGCCTGTGGCAAACGCGGAAGAAGTAGCTGCATTCGGAGAAAAACATGGCTATCCATTGATGGTAAAAGCTTCTCTTGGTGGTGGCGGACGTGGCATGCGTGTGGTTCAAGGACCGGAAGATGTAAAAGAATCATTTGAACGTGCAGGATCTGAGGCAAAAGCAGCTTTTGGAAACGATGAAGTGTACGTGGAGAAATGTGTCGTGAAACCAAAACATATTGAAGTGCAGATTTTAGGGGATTCTCACGGAAATATCGTCCATTTATTTGAACGTGATTGCTCAGTACAACGACGTCACCAAAAAGTGGTAGAAGTGGCACCATGTAATGCGATTACGTCTGAATTACGTCAGCGTATTTGTGATGCTGCTGTGAAATTAATGAAAAATGTGGACTATCTAAATGCCGGAACAGTAGAATTTTTAGTATCTGGTGAAGATTTTTATTTCATTGAAGTAAACCCGCGCGTGCAAGTAGAGCACACTATTACTGAGATGATTACAGGAATTGATATCGTTCAATCGCAATTATTTATCGCGGACGGTAGTTCCATACATGATCAAATTGTGGGCATTCCGCAACAAGAAGATATTCGCATTAACGGTTCAGCGATTCAATGTCGGATTACGACGGAAGATCCGTTGAATAACTTTATGCCAGATACTGGTCGTATTAATACATACCGCTCAACTGGTGGTTTTGGAGTGCGTCTTGATGCTGGGAATGGTTTCCAAGGTACGATTGTAACGCCTTTTTACGATTCTTTACTTGTAAAATTATGTACGTGGGGCATGACGTTTGAACAAGCTTCACGCAAAATGATTCGTAACTTGATTGAATTCCGGATTCGTGGCGTAAAAACGAATATTCCGTTCTTGCTAAACGTAGTACAGCATCCTGATTTCATTAGTGGAAACTATAATACATCGTTCATTGATACGACACCTGAATTGTTTGATTTCCCGAAAGTGCGTGACCGTGGTACGAAGACGCTTCGCTACATCAGTAACGTGACAGTGAATGGCTTCCCTGGTATTAAGCATCGTGAAAAACTGGTGTATGACGATTTACGCATTCCGAAGATTCCTTTCGATGCAAAAATCGAACCGGGAACGAAACAAATTTTGGATGCAAAAGGTCCAGCTGGTATTGTCGAATGGGTAAAATCACAAGAAGAGGTATTGCTGACAGATACAACGTTGCGTGACGCGCATCAATCACTGCTCGCGACGCGTGTTCGTTCGAAAGATATTTTCCAAATTGCTGATCCGATGGCGCATTTATTACCAAACATGTTCTCTTTTGAAATGTGGGGCGGGGCGACATTTGATACGGCTTATCGATTCCTGAATGAAGATCCATGGGTGCGCCTAGAAACATTGCGTAAACAAATTCCAAACGTGATGTTCCAAATGTTATTACGTGGAGCGAATGCTGTTGGCTACAAGAATTATCCAGATAATGTGATTCGCGAGTTTGTGAAGCAGTCTGCGCAAAGTGGCGTCGATGTGTTCCGTATTTTTGATAGTTTGAACTGGCTAAAAGGCATGGAAGTGTCGATTGAGGCCGTTCGTGACGCTGGTAAAGTGGTCGAAGCTGCGATTTGTTATACGGGCGATATTGAAGATGCAGCGCGTACGAAATATAACGTAGATTATTATAAAAAGATGGCGAAAGAACTTGTGGCGAAAGGTACGGATATCTTGGCGATTAAAGATATGGCGGGACTTTTGAAACCACAAGCGGCGTATCGTCTTGTAAGCGAATTAAAAGACACCATCGATGTGCCGATTCACTTGCATACGCATGATACGAGTGGTAACGGAATTTATACGTATGCTGCTGCTGTTAGTGCGGGCGTGGATATTGTCGATGTTTCATCTAGTGCGATGAGTGGTGCGACATCTCAACCGAGTATGACTGGACTTTATTACGGTCTTGAAAACGGGAAACGTCAGGCGATTTTAAATGCGCATAATTCACAGATGATTAACCATTATTGGGAAGATGTTCGTAAATATTACAAAGACTTTGATAATGCGCTGAATTCACCGCAAACCGAAGTTTACATCCACGAAATGCCAGGTGGTCAATATACGAACTTACAACAACAAGCCAAAGCAGTAGGCCTAGGCGATCGTTGGGATGAAGTGAAAGACACGTACGCGGTCGTAAATGAGATGTTTGGCGATATCGTGAAAGTAACCCCATCCTCGAAAGTAGTCGGTGATATGGCGCTGTTCATGGTGCAAAACGACCTTTCTGAGCAAGATGTATACGATAAAGGCGAAACGCTAGATTTCCCAGATTCAATCATCGAATTCTTTATGGGCGAGATTGGTCAGCCGTACGGTGGATTCCCAGAAAAACTACAAAAACTTGTTCTGAAGGGACGCACGCCTTTGACAGAACGTCCTGGTGCTTTGATGGAGCCGGTTGATTTTGAAGCGGTTCGCGCAGAGCTAGCTGAGAAGATGACGACAGGAGCGCCAACGGATCATGATGTGATGTCTTATATTCTATATCCGAAAGTGTTCTTAGACTACTTAGCGATGATTGAGAAATACGGTGACGTGACGGTGCTTGATACGCCAACCTTCTTTAAAGGAATGCGCTTAGGAGAGACGGTCGAAGTGGAGCTTGAAAAAGGTAAAACACTGATTATCAAACTCAGCTCGATTGGTGAGCCAATTGCAGATGGAACGCGCGTGATTTACTTCGAGCTAAACGGTCAGCCGCGCGAAATCTCGATTCAAGACTTCAATGTTCAGTCAACAGTCGTGACGCGTCATAAGATTGATACGACCAACCCAGAGCATGTCGGCGCAACAATGACAGGTTCCGTGATTAAGATTGTTGCTGAAAAAGGCCAAGAAGTGAAGAAAGGCGATCCACTTCTAATTACCGAAGCGATGAAGATGGAGACGACAATCCAAGCTCCGTTCGATGGCAAAGTCAACGCGATTTTTGTCACAGATGGAGACACGATAGAATCAGCAGACCTTCTTATGGAAGTAGGAAGAGTCTGACACATAGAACGCAGGAGGAGTCGGGACATCAAATGCCCGGCTCTTTCCATTTTTGAAAAGGAGAATCCAAATGCATTTTAAAAGCATAATCACGATGTTAAGTCTAGCCATTATCTTCGTTTTAGCAGGATGCGGTGCACAAACGACAACTGAGAAAACAGCGAAAAAAACAGAATACATAGCAACAGACGCTACAAGTGCCGAAATCGAGCTTAGCGCTAAACCGAAAAAGATCGTTTCGCTGATCCCGAGCAATACCGAAATTTTGTATCGTCTCGGTCTCGGTGAAAATGTCATTGGAGTTACATCGAGCGACGATTATCCAGCGGCTGTCAAAAAAGTTCCCATTGTTGCGACAACAGAAATCAACGTCGAGCAAATCATCGGCATGAAACCCAATCTCGTTCTCGGGCACGCCTCGATGATGAGTTACAACAAAGATGCTTACGATCAAATCAAAAAAGCCAGCATCCCGCTCTTCGTCGTAGAAGATGCACTAACCTTTGACGCAGCGTATGAAACGTTCAACCAAATCGGCGACCTCACAGGCACAACTAAAGAAGCCGAAAAGCTAGTCTCATCCATGCAAGCGACGGACAAAAGTCTACGCAAAAAAGCCGACCGAAAAGTCAAAACAAAAGCGAAAGTTTGGTTCGAAATCAGCCCGGATCTTTATACCGCAGGCCAAGATACGTTCATCAACGAAATGCTGACCAACATCCAAGCAACAAATATCGTCTCCGAAAAAGGCTATCCACAATATAGTGAAGAACAAGTGATTCAAGCCGCACCAGATGTTATTATTACTATTTATCCTAATGCGAAACAAGAAATCGCCAAACGCGCAGCATGGAAAAACATCCCTGCGGTGAAAAATAATCGCGTCTACGAAATCGATCCATCCATAGTGAGCCGTCCTGGGCCGCGTTTAATCGAAGGAGAAGAGGCCTTATTCCAAGCCATCTATCCATAATAATTTAATAGAAATACAGGAATTTACTTTACAAATGCGCACTTTTGAGGTAATTTAACATAAGGTGGGTTTTTACAATTTTAGCAGAGCCTATCGCAAATACGAAGAAATCGATCTACATTTACGGAAGAATCAACGGAAAAACAGCCTAGACAAACAACCCAGAAACGCGTAAACGACATCATTATGTGCCTTTTTCTAAGAACGAAGGGGTGGAGCCTATACGATATCTAGCAAATGATTTTCGGTTACGGAGATGAGTTAACCGCATTATTATTCCGGAAAGAAGTGTTTTTGTGAAACAAGTATTAGAAGTCCTAAAAGAACAATTTAAGTACGCGCCAATGATTTTTCGAATTGCGCGTTATGAAGATAAAGCTACCTATCAAAGCCATTATCTAGGCTTAGCGTGGCAAATTTTAAACCCATTAATTCAAGTTGCGATTTACTATTTTGTATTTGGATTTGCCATGCGTGGGAGATCTGGTGTAGAAGGTGCGAGCTATATAGAATGGATGCTAGCTGGTATTATTCCGTGGTTTTTCATTAGTGCAGTCATCCTACAAGGAGCAAATAGCATTTTCAATAAGATTCATATGGTTTCAAAAATGAAATTCCCGATGAGCGTGATGCCAAATATTACAATCGTATCGAATTTGACAAGTTACGTTACGATGATGGTTATCTTTTTTGCACTGCTCTTCATCAAAGGTGCCCCAATTTCAATGTATTGGGTTCAATTTTTCTATTATTTTGTGGCGATGATAGCCTTCTTATTCAGTGTGACCTTGTTAAATGCCACCATAAGTGTACTCGTTCGTGATTATTTCGTATTTCTACAATCTGTCCTACGAGTCCTATTTTACGTATCAGGTGTTGTCTGGAACTTGAACACGATGTTACCAGGCTGGGTTGTTGATATTTTGAAATTAAATCCAATCGTTTACATCATAGAGGGATTCCGAGACAGCTTTGTCGGGCATAAAGGCTTTTGGCAAGAACCGTCCTACACGGTCTATTTTTGGCTCATCACGCTCGTTTGCCTCTATGTCGGATCTGTATTACACATGAAATTCCGCGAACGCTTCGTGGATTATTTATAGGAGGTAAGGACAAATGGGAAAAAATATCAAAGTAGCATTCAAACATGTGTCCAAAGAATACGACCTCTATCAAAATAAATCCGATAAAATCAAAGGCTTATTCTTGCCAAAAAGTAAACAAATGCAATCCTTCTGGGCATTGCGCGATGTCAATTTCAACATTTACGACGGCGAAACAGTCGGCCTAATCGGCATCAACGGCTCCGGGAAATCAACTATTTCTAACATCATGTCCGGCGTCATCCCGCCAACTCAAGGTGAAGTAGTCATTAATGGTGAAACATCCCTCATTGCCATCGCAGTCGGCTTAAAAGGCCCGCTCACAGGTTACGAGAATGTGCGCTTAAAACTACTTATGCACGGTTTGAAAACATCTGAAATCAATGCTCTCATGCCAAGCATCATTGATTTTGCTGATATTGGCGATTTCATGAACCAGCCAATCAAAAACTACTCCAGTGGTATGCGTTCACGGCTAGGTTTTGCGATTTCGGTTCATACCGATCCCGATATTCTAGTAATCGATGAAGCCTTATCTGTAGGTGATCAGACGTTTTATAAGAAATGCGTCGATAAAATTACCGAGTTTAAAGAAGCCGGTCGTACCATCGTGTTCGTCAGCCATTCTTTAGGCCAAATGAAGAGTCTTTGCGATCGGATAATATGGATGCACTACGGTCAAATTCGCGAAATGGGAGCAGCCCAAGAAGTAGCCGACAAATACGACACATTTGTACGCTGGTTCAACGGTCAATCCAAGTCTTACAAAAAGGAATACCAAGACGACTTCAAACGCAAACAAAAACGCCCACAAAAGGTTATTTATCCAAATCCAAATGCAAATAAATATCGACTGACTTGGTTCGATAAAATTGCGCTGACGGTGCTCATTGCGCTGGCGATATTCTTTGGGTATTGCGTTGGAACTGGGCAATCGGTGCTGGGGATGTTTAAGGCTAGTGATGACGGTCAGCCGGTTGTGAGTGAGACGGTGAATGTGGTAAGTAAGACCAAACAGCTTTATTAGTTCACGAAGAAATAGTATAATGAAAGCAGACAGTTAAATATTAGGCTGTCTGCTTTTTTTGAGAGAGCGTATTTGAAGGGGAGAAATCAATGAAAAAAATTGCAGTACTTGGCAGTTGTGCCACACGCGATAACTTTAATTCCATTTTTAATGCTGATTATAAGAAGAAATTTGAATGTGTCCTCATGCAAAATCAGAGTTCGATTATTTCCATGGCATCTAATAAAAGAGCTAACCCTGTTGTAGCGGCTGATGATTTTTCCGAATACGATGAGTGGTGCGTTAGATCAGATTTTACAAAAGAGTTTTTTGATCACTTAGAAAAGTTACAGCCAGATACAATTATTGTTGATTTGTTTGGTGATGCCCATTTTGGTGTACTGGAGATAGAGCCAGATCAATACGTATCGAATAATCGTTGGAAGCTTTGGCGGACGGCGTACTATAAAGATACGCTGAAGGGTAAAGTTGATGAATTATCTATTGATAAAAATCGTGAAGCATACATGGAGCTTTGGCAAAAATCGTGGGATATCGTTCTTGGTAAGCTGAAGAAAGCATCACCTAAAAGCAAGATTATTTTGCATAAAATCCAGAATGTGAAAGAATATTATAATTTTGATGACAATCGCTTTGACATTGCAAGTTCTGGTAAGGTCAAGAACATTGATGTGGATTATTATAATGAGATATTGAATGAAATGCACGCATATATTAAGAAGAGCGCTAAATCGATTAAAACGATTGATATATTTGCTGGCAAAAAAGAATTTTTAAGTTTTGATGAACATCCATGGGGACTTTTTTATGTGCACTACACGATGGATTATTATCCCTTGTTTATGAATAAACTTATTGCAATTGAGAAGGAAAATAGTTGGTTTAGCGTTTTTAGGAAGAAAAGAGAAAGAGTTGCCGAGTAGTTCTGATAATCAGTTATCAGCAATAAATATTCATGGTTCGATTTGATTAAGATTGAATAAAAATAATCTGGATTTCCAGGTTATTTTTTTATGGTAACCCATATTATGCCATGTTTCTCAAGACTTTCCTTTTATGAATAAAATTTTTCTGTTATACTGAACGAGTATGTAAAAAAACAATGAGGATGTAGAAAAATATGAAATTATTAACAATCTCGGTACCCGCTTACAATGAAAGTGAGGTACTGCCACACTTGTACGAGCGCATAAAGGAAGTTATGGCCACGGTTTCGGATCGTTATGATTATGAGCTTTTGTTCATTAATGATGGCAGTTCGGATAATTCTGTTCAAATCATGAAAGAGTTGCGCGCCAAGGATTCTCACGTTTGTTATGTGGATCTTGCTCGGAATTATGGGAAGGAAATTGCGATGGCTGCGGGATTTGATTATGCAAAGGGCGATGCGATGGTAACAATGGATGCTGATTTACAACATCCGCCAGAGCTAATACCAGAAATGTTACTACTATGGGAACAAGGCTACGAAGATATTTACGCGAAACGGAAAGTCCGTGAAGGCGAAACATGGCTGAAAAAATACACATCGAAAAAATATTATCAATTACTCCAAAAAATGTCGAAAACCCCGGTTCTTCCAGATGCAGGCGACTTTCGTTTATTAGACCGCCGCTGTATTGATGCGCTCAAAAAATTACGGGAAACACAGCGCTACTCCAAAGGACTGTACAGCTGGATGGGATTCAAGAAAGTAGAAATCGAATTTGATGCTGCGCCGCGTCTTGCGGGAGAAACAAAATGGAACTATGGTTCGTTGTTCAACTTAGCGCTGGAAGGAATGACTTCATTCACGACTACGCCACTCAAAATTTCCTCTATCCTTGGATTTGTTGTGTCAATTGCAGCTTTTATTTATATGATATACATATTCATTGCAACACTTATAACGGGGAACGCCGTCGAAGGTTTCCCAACATTGATGATTGTTATTTTGTTTTTAGGTGGAATTCAGCTGATTTCGATAGGGATTATTGGAGAATATTTGGGTCGAATTTTTAATGAAGTGAAAGGCCGTCCGTTATACTTTGTCGAAGAATACAACGATGAGAGAGAGCCGATAAAATGAAAAAGATACAGGAACTAATCGCTAACTTTAGAAAAAATCATGCCAACCTATATAGCATTATTATGTATATCATTATGGGCGGGTTTACGACAGTCGTGAATATTGTATCTTTCTGGCTATGTAACTCGGTTTTGGGAATTGATTATGTGACATCTAATACTGTCTCTTGGGTGGCATCGGTTGTTTTCGCTTACGTGACGAACAAGCGCTATGTGTTTGAAAGCTATACCCCAACTTGGAGAGACCGCGTTCGGGAAGCATCATCATTCTTTGGCTTTCGCTTTTTAACGTATTTAGTCGATTTAGCGGTTATGGTTATTCTGATTAGTGGATTAGGCACGAATGCGCTTTTGGCGAAAATATTAACAAACGTGATTGTGCTCGTGTTGAATTACGTATTTAGTAAGTGGATAATATTTAAAATTAGGAATTAAAAAGGTAGGTTAATTATGATTCGAACAGAAAGAAATTGGAAATTATTAAGTATCGTAGGGTTTTTAGTATTTTTATTTTATATGTATATTGCATATCGCACGCCGTTAACACATGACGATTGGACATGGGGGATGGCTAAAGGTATGGAGCGTTTCCATGAAGGGTTTAAAGATTATAACGGACGCTATTTTGGAAATTATACAGAGTTGTTAATTACTCGTGTAGACTGGTTACGTATTTTTATAATGGGTTTATTCGGAGCCTTACTAGTGATATTACCAGCTTTAATTGCAAAGACGAATTCGATTGGTGTCTATTTACTTAGTTTCTTACTTTTCTTAACAGTACCAGCGAATATGTTTGCGCAAACGTATGGTTGGGCGGCTGGATTTTCTAACTATAATACAGCGGCTGTCTTTACATTAATTTTTTTGCTAGTCGTAAAAAATGTATTTTATGATAAAACTCCTAAATATAGCATTTGGTTGACTATTTTGATGGTTCCGTTAGGTATTATCTCGCAGTTATTTGTGGAGCATGCAACGCTCTATAATATAATTGCTGCGATTTTTATTATTGTCTGGGCATTTATTAGATTTCACAAGTTTTTCTGGCTACATATTACGTATTTAATTTCTACGATTATTGGTGCGGCCATCATGTTTTCAAATGGAGCTTATGCAAGGATTTTTAGCGGAGAAGACACATATCGTAGTGTTGATAGTGACATGGGTATTTTTGCGAAAATGTATGACACGTTTAAAACGACAATGTATCAATATCTCGTGATGAATAATGTTGGATTGAATATCGTACTAGCTCTTATCGCGATTTTTGTTTTAGTGAAAGTAGCGCAAAATGTTTCAACAGTTAAACTTGTTTTCAAAGGGTTTTTCATCATAGTTTTAACGATTTATCCTTTATATCAACCGGTTGTTAAGGGGATATTTGATATTTCATCTGAAACAACCACCACATTTGAAGCTTATTTATCTTTATTATTCTATTTAGTGTTAGTTGCGACTGTGTTGATGTTTATTCCAAAAGCTGGTCTGAAAGCAGAATTAACTTTCTATCTTATTTCTGTTGTAACGCTTGCAGCACCTTTATTCTTTGTTACGCCATTTGGACCACGTAACTTTATTATTTGCTACATGTTCTTTGTTCTCTTCGCTGTTCGGACGGTACAATTTTTACAAGAAGAGGGGTATCTCAATTTACGAGCGCTTTATTTGCCTCTATTTGCTTTAGTTATGGCGTTCGTTTTAGCGTATTCTTACGTATTCACACAAATTGGTCAAGCAAATGATGCGCGAGTTAAAAGCATGAAAGAACAAGCTGCAGCGGGTGAGAAGGTTATCGTTGTGAAAAGATTGCCATATCAACAATATTTATGGATGAGTACACCGATTCAGGATGGTCCTCATGCACCCATTTTTGCTGAGTATTATAAATTACCTAGTGGAGTGACCCTAAAAATAGTTCCTTACAAGACCACAAAATGACACCATTGTAATGTTGTTTAAACCCGACAAGTGTGAAATAATAGAGCTGTACGCAATTTATTTCAAGGAGGTAAGGGTCAATCAGAAAAAAAATAGTAATAATGGCGTTAGGATTTGCTGCGACGTGTGCGGTTTTTGTGATGAAAGAACCGTTGCAGGCTGATGCGGCAACTCCGAGTTCGTGGGAAGCGAGCTATTATAACAACAAGACGCTATCTGGCACCCCGGTCTTAAAACGGACGGAGAAGGATCTTCATCTGGATTGGGGTTATGGTTCACCGAGCGCTGCGCTTCCAGTAGACGGTTTTTCTGCGACATTCCGTAAAACGATTACGGTTGGTACAACAGCAGATTACCGTTTAATTGGGCGCGCCGATGACGGGATTCGTGTGTATGTCGACAATAAGCTTGTGTATGACAACTTCAAACCGAGCATGGCGAATTTGAACATGACAATTCCGTTAACAGCAGGAACACACGAAATCCGAATCGATTATCTTGAAGCAGGTGGCGCAGCATACATTACCGCGGATTTAGTTCGTGCGGATGAATGGCATGGCGTGTATTTTCCCAACAATAATATGACGGGTAATGTAAAGTTGACCGAGAGCATCGGCAATAAGACATATCTGAATAAAGTTTGGGGCTACGGATCACCTGGTGCAGGTATCGGAGTTGATAATTTCAGTGGATTCTTTTCAAAGCAGTATGATATTAAAGAAGCTGGTAATTATCGTTTTGTTGGAAAAGTAGACGATGGCATGCGGATTTACGTAGATGGCAAGGCAATTGTGAATAGTTGGGATTCTTTTCAGGATAATCTAAATGTCACAATTCCATTGACAAAAGGTAAACACCAAGTCACTGTACAGTACCGTGAAAAGTCTGGCGCGGCTCATTTGCAAATGAATCTCGTGAAAGCAAACGCTTGGTATGAACAGTATTTTAACAATACGACATGGGGCTTGAATGCCGTCCATACGGCAGTGGGTTCAACAGCGAATAAACTGACGCATAATTGGGGCACAAGCTCACCACATGCTAGCGTGAATAAAGACAATTTTACAGGTATTATGGATAAACAAATTGAGGTAGCGACGGCTCGCGATTACCGAATTATCGGGAATGTAGACGATGCAGCCGCGATTTACGTAGATGGCAAGCTCGTGACGAATTTAACGACACGCGGTGAGTTTAATACGGTTGTTTATTTATCAAAAGGCACACACGATGTTCGGATTAAGTTTAAAGAAGGCGGCGGCGCAGCATATGTTAACTTTAATGTTATCGATGCTAATGTTTGGTATGCTAAATACTATCCGAATGAAACTGTATCTGGCTTTCCGTATGCTTTTGACGAAGTAACTAGTATGACAACGATTGCGAAGAATTGGGGCACAGGTTCGCCAAACAGCGCGGTACCAAATGATCATTTCTCTGCAAGGATGCACCGTCAAATCGAAGCTCCAGAATCAGCACACTATCGATTCTATGGTGACGTGAAAGACGAAGCAATTATCTACATGGATGGCAAGAACATGGGCACTGTTTCCGGTCAATACAATCAGGTAATCTGGGTTCCAAAAGGCAAACACGCGATTACAATTGTGTATAAACATAAAACCGGTGCGGCTTCCATCAATATGAACATCGAAAAACTTGATAAATGGTTTGCGCGCTACTACAAAAATACCAATATGACTGGTGCTTATGTAGCTAAGCTCCACGACACGCAAACAGCATTTTATCAAAACTGGGCATATGGTAGTCCAGATCCAGCCATTCCAAGCGACAATTTCTCAGCAGTCATTGAAAAGCAATATACCGCTCCTAAAACAGGGAACTACAATATTGTAGGACGTGCGGATGATGGCATGCGCGTAACGATTGATGGCAAAGTTATTTTTGATAACCGCGGTCAAGCGTATGTGCGCGAGGAGAATTATGTTATCCCATTAACGCAAGGTACGCATAACGTGAAGGTTGAGTATGTCGAACGCACAGGTGCGGCATCTATTGATTTTAATATTTTACCAAGCAATACGTGGTTGGCGAGATATTATCCAACAGATAACTTCTCTGGACGTCCTGTATACAAAACGATGAGTAGTATTAATGATAACTGGGGAGCAGGAAGCCCAGATCCGAGCATTCCAAATGACCGCTTCACGGCTCGCTATGAGTCAACATTGAACATGGCGAAAGACGGTAATTATGAAATATCGGGTCGCGCTGATGATCGTATCCGCGTAAAAGTGGATGGTCAAGTCGTTTATGAACAATGGACGGCAGGCTTAAACAATTACAAAGAAACGATTCCGCTCACAAAAGGAAATCATAAATTCGTCATTGAGTATATGGAGGATACTGGCTCGGCAGCTCTATCATTCAATATCAATTATGTAACCGGTATTGAGAAGAATTATCGCACGCAATCGTATACTTCTACGTTGGCTCAAGCCTTGGCAATTCAAATGCAAGGTTCACCACAAACAAGTGTCAAACCACCGAACACTTACGTTCGTAGTAATTTTGTCACATTAAATGCTGGTGGGGCAACGGGGAAAACAACGGCTGCAACGAGCGTTCGTGATACTGCTAATCCAAATGCTTTTGTAGTTGGGCCGCTCGCGAAAGATTTAACAATTACCATTACAGGAACTGTTACAGGTACTGATGGTGCGAAATGGTATAAATTCAATTACACTCGTGCATGGGTTAATGCTTACCAAAAAGATGTGCAGTTTTATATGGATCCGAACAATTTTGTGAAAGATTCTAAAGAGTATTTGCAGTTCCTTGTGCTTTCAAAACCAGCAGGGATTAATGTGGCAGAAGTGAACAGCAAAATCCTCGTGAACAAAGGAATTTTAACTGGGCAAGGTGAAAGCTTTGCAACGGCTGCGAAAACGTATCAGATTAACGAAATCTATCTGATGTCACATTCGCTCCTAGAAACAGGAAACGGCTCATCACAGCTTGCAAATGGCGTGCTAGTAAGTTCTGTTGATGGTCAGCCAGTAACGCCGAAACTTGTGTACAACATGTACGGAATCGGTGCTGTTGACAGTAATCCGTTAAAAGGTGGCTCCGAGTATGCCTATAAACAAGGCTGGGATACACCTGAAAAAGCAATCATTGGTGGTGCGCAGTTCGTAGCGCAAAACTATGTAGCAAGAGGACAGGACACTATCTATAAAATGAGATGGAATCCTGCTAATCCAGGTGTCCACCAATACGCAACAGATATTAGATGGGCAGTGAGTCAAACGACGAATATGTACAACATGTATAACTTGCTCACAAGCTATATTCAAGACTTCGAAATACCAAAATATAAATAAAAAATGCTTGGGGTTTCAGATTTAATCTGGGATCCCAAGCATTTTTGCTATTTCTTTTTTTTCGTATCTTTTTTATGAATATCTGTGTATAATTCGTCTATTAATGCTGCGACTTCATCTTTAATTTCAGGATGTCTCAGTGCGAATTGCATCGTTGTTTTAATGAAGCCAAATTTATCGCCGACATCGTAGCGTTCACCTTCAAAATCATACGCGAATACACGTTGAATTTCATTGAGACGATTGATAGCGTCGGTCAATTGAATCTCACCGCCAGCGCCAGGCTCTTGCGTTTCTAGAAAATCAAAAATTTGCGGTGTCAGTAAATAGCGACCGAGAATTGCTAAATCAGACGGCGCTTTCGCTGGATCTGGTTTTTCGACGAAGCCTTTTACATTGTAGAGGCCTTTGCCATACTCGTTCAAGGGATCGATAATACCGTAGCGATATGTTTCCTCATGCGGCACGTGTTGCACACCGATTACGGAACTATGCGTTTTTTGATATTGATTGATTAGCTGTTTCGCACAAGGCGTTTTGGATTCTACGATATCATCACCTAACATAACGATGAATGGTTCGTTACCAACAAAACCTTTTGCTTGTAAAATCGCATCGCCTAGACCTTTTGGCTTCGATTGGCGGATGAAATGTAAATTGATATTTGTTGTCTCTTCAATGAGATGTAGTAATTCAAGTTTATTTTTTTCGCGTAGGTTGTTTTCTAGTTCAGGAACGGAATCGAAATGATCTTCAATCGCGCGTTTTCCTTTACCAGTAACAATCAAGATATCTTCAATTCCTGATGCAACAGCTTCCTCGACAATATATTGAATCGTTGGTTTATCTACAATCGGTAAAATTTCTTTTGGCATTGCCTTTGTTGCTGGTAAAAAACGAGTTCCAAGACCCGCAGCAGGAATGACCGCTTTTCTAACTTTCATAATGGCATTCTCCTTCAAAATATATTCGTCTACATGCAACCATTATACGGTATGCACGTGGCGTGTGACAAGTTTTTGTATGTAAGGTGGTTAACAAACCGGCAATAGATAGCGGAGATACCAATTTTTAAACAGTGGGTATCCTTGACATTTAGCTGTAATTGTAATAGATTGAAAATGATAAATAAAAGTTTTAAGGGAGAAATAGAATGCTCTATGAGATCGTAAAATCGGCTGAAATAGCTGAACCTAAAGTATCGGTTGTTATTCCAGTATATAATGTTATTAGCTACATTGATGAAACCATTGAATCTTTACTTAACCAAACGCTAAAAGAAGTGGAAATCGTGCTTGTAGACGATGGTTCTTCGGATGGCAGTTTAGAAAGAATTATCGAGCTGGCGACGGAGCACAAGAATATTTGTGTGGTCAAAGAACCGAATGCGGGGCCAGGAACAGCGCGTAATAATGGCTTAGCTGTTGCACGCGGCAAGTATATTAGTTTTGTTGACTCTGATGATGTTTTACCAGAAAAGGCTTTAGAAATCATGTATCATGCGGCTGAATCTGAGCAGGTTGGAGTCGTAACTGGTATTTCTGTAAGTTTTAACAGTAGTCGTTCGTGGTTTATCGGCGGGCATTTCAAGAAAGGTGTTTTCAAAAAAGGTCATAAAACGCTGGTGAAGAACCCGGAAATGCTTTACACACTTGGACCATGTAATAAGATGTACCGTGCGGATGTGGTGAAAGAAATTCGCTTCCCCACGTCTATTAAAGTTGCAGAGGATCATCCGTTTGTGCTTGAAGCATATTTGAAATCAGGCGACATTTATACTGTGGATGAAATTATTTATAACTACCGTGCACGCGAGGATGAGGGCGATGTTTCTTTATCGCAAATCGTGAAATCAGATCCTTATGTGAGTTTTAAAGATATTATTGAGAGTACGAAATTAGCGGATCCACTGTTCAAACAATACGTGACGAACCCCATTGCACTTGGAAAAATTCGCACGGATTATTATGACCGGATTGTGTCGGCAGATATTTGGCCTGCGTATAAGGGCATCATGATGGAAGGAAATGCTGGGACGCAAGTGAAGATGTTCGATGCTTTCTATGAATTAGTCGATTCGATGGATTTGAATCTTTATAATAGCCTTGGTGTGTTGCAACGCCTGCTTACGTTTGAGACGATTAATCGTTATACGTTTATCAAGGAAAAAGCGCGTCCAAATTATTTGCGTGTTTTGAAGTTGGCATACAGCAAGCTTGATCCTGGTTCGATGAATAAATTGCTTTCTTCGGCTTACCCACAAGAAGTTCGTGCGGGGCAAAAAGCGGCGAATCGGAATTCGGTACAGCCAATTTATAATCGACTTGCTGTTCGCAAAGCAGCAACAATTGTGTCAGCTAGTTACAAAAAGGTAGTTGTTGGAACTTGGAAAAATGTGCAGGACATATCACGTAATTTCTATGCACGCCGAATTGCTTTTCCAATTTATAAATTAGGTCAAAAACAAGATAAGATAGTTTTCCTGACGAATAAGCATGACGTGTTGGCAGATTCGTTTAAGGCGGTTTATGATGAAGTATTGAAGCAGAAACCAGACTATGAAGTGGTCGGTTATTTAAAGCAGCCAAAACGTTCGCTTCGAGAGCTTTTGTCGTTGTATAAAGATGTAGCAACGGCGAAATACGTCTTTTTAGATGACTATTACCGTCAAATGTACGGTTTGACAACGGGTGCTGGTACAGAGGTTATTCAACTTTGGCATGCTGCTGGAGCATTTAAGAAATTCGGATTTAGTTCGATTGGCTATGCAGACAGTAATACGGAACATTTTGAACGTGGAGCGCATAAAAACTATACGAAGGTCGTTGTTTCCTCTAGCGAAATTGTACCGTTTTATGCCGATGCATTCGATGTTCCAGAAGTGGACGTCAAGCCTCTAGGTGTACCAAGAACGGATCGCTTTTTCAATGAAGATTACAAAGACTTTATTAAAGCGTCATTCTTAGGAAAGTACCCGCATTTGAAAGGTAAAAAAATTATCACATATGCGCCAACTTTCCGTGGTGGACCTGGTGAGCGTCAAAGCTTTGTGATGAACTTGAACATTCGCCGTTTAGCAGAAGAGCTTGGGGATGAGTATGCGCTCATCTTGAAAATGCATCCATCTGTTACGCGCGGGGTCGGTGTTCCATTTGATTTGCAAGAGTTTGCGTTTAATATGAGTCGTGAGGATATTAATGATGTGCTGATTAACACGGATATTTTGATTACAGATTATTCATCGGTTGTGTTTGATTTCTCAATTATGGAGAAACCAGTGTTGTTTTACGCCTACGATTTAGAGAATTATCTTGGCGAACGTAATTTCTACTATGATTATGAAGAATTCGTTCCAGGTCCGATTGTTCGTACAAATGACGAGATTATTAGTGCTATCAAGACGAATGAGTTTGATTTAGATAAAGTCCGTGCCTTCAAAGAACGCTTTTTCGATGATTTGGATGGTAAAGCGGCAGAGCGAATCGTACGCGAACTAATTAAGTAAGCTCAGCGGGATGACAAATAATCATTTGTTGTCCCGCTGAAATTTTGTAGGATGCGGATAGGTTTTCAAGTGGGATATATGTTACAATAAATCTATCAACATAAAAAACAGTTAAAGGAGATTAGAGAATGATATACGCTCAAATTTTAGCTGGAGGAAAAGGTACGCGGATGGGAAATGTCAGCATGCCAAAACAATTTCTATCCTTGAATGGTAAGCCAATTATCGTGCATACAGTCGAAAAATTTATTTTAAATAACCGCTTTGATAAGATTATTATTTCGTCTCCAAAAGAGTGGATTAATCACGCGGAAGATAATATTAAGAAATACGTTTCGGATGATCGGGTTGTTGTCATTGAAGGTGGCACGGACCGGAACGAAACGATTATGAATGGCATTCGCTACATCGAGTCGAATTTTGGCCTAACAGACGATGATGTCATTATTACACACGATGCAGTGCGCCCGTTCTTGACGCATCGGATTATTGAAGAAAACATTGATGCGGCGCTAGAAACTGGTGCGGTGGATACAGTTATTGAAGCGATTGACACGATTGTAGAGTCGTCGAATCATAATTTCATTACGGACATTCCAGTTCGTGATCACATGTACCAAGGACAAACGCCACAGAGTTTTAATATTAAGAAGCTCTATAGCCATTATCAAGACCTGTCTGCGGATGAGAAACAAATTTTGACGGACGCATGTAAGATTTGTTTGCTTGCAGGAGACCGTGTGAAGCTTGTGAAGGGCGAAATCTTTAATATTAAGATTACAACGCCATATGACTTAAAAGTGGCAAATGCGATTATTCAGGAGCGTATTGCCAATGATTAATCAAGTATACCGACTAGTATCGGAGCGACAATTCGAAGTTGCCAATGTGGATGAGTCTTTGAATGAAGATGTAGTCGTTGTTCGTCCGACTTATTTATCGATTTGTGCGGCGGATCAACGCTATTATACCGGTTCTCGCGGAAAAGAAATGCTCTCGAAGAAATTACCGATGGCTCTTATTCATGAGGGAATCGGCGAAATCGTGTATGATGCGACAAAAGAATTTAAACCAGGCACAAAAGTAGTAATGATTCCAAATACACCGATGGAAACGGACCCTATCATTGATGAGAATTATTTGCGTTCGAGCAAGTTCCGCTCTAGTGGCTATGACGGACTGATGCAAGATTACGTATTTATGCGCCGTGATCGTGTCGTTGTATTACCAGATGGGGTTAACCCAAAAGTAGCGGCGTTTTCTGAGTTAATTTCTGTTGCTGTGCACGCGATTTTACGTTTTGACCAAAAAGCCAATGAAAATCGCGAATCGTTCGGTGTTTGGGGCGATGGGAACTTAGGATTTATAACGGCCTTATTATTAAAAAACTGGTATCCAGACAGCAAAGTTTACATTTTCGGAAAAACACCATATAAATTAGACTTCTTCTCGTTCGTGGATGGCGCGTTTTCGATTGATCATATTCCATCAGATTTGGTAATCGATCAAGCATTTGAATGCGCAGGCGGGCGTGGAAGCCAGTATGCGGTTAGTCAGATTATCGATTTGATTAAGCCAGAAGGTACGATTTCGCTACTTGGCGTTTCTGAGTATCCGATTGAGTTTAACTCACGCATGGTACTTGAAAAAGGTTTGACTGTATATGGAAGTAGCCGTAGTGGTCGTGTGGATTTTGAGAAGACCGTTGAATTTTTGACAGAGAACAAGCGAGCAGTAGAATACTTACAAAACCTTGTTGGTGAAGTGCATAAAGTTAAGTGCATACAAGATGTGATAGAAGCATTTGAAGCCGATCTCCGTAGTCCTTGGGGCAAGAGCGTGATGGAATGGGGAATTTAAAACAAAGTGCTGAAACTTAAAGTGCTGAAACAGCCCGTTTAGCCTCGACAGAAATTGTTAGGGGGCGCAGTGAAAACCCGCCCTTGGTTTTTGCGGAGGTCACGAAATTTCCGAGAGGCTGGCTGTTGAAGCCGGATTCGGAGACAGCTAGGCGTGACGCAGGGCAAGGAACGAATGCTCACTGTGTTCGCACTCGTATTGAGGCTCTAAATCGACAAATGATGTCTCATAAGAGCCACAACATAGGGGGCGCAGTGAAAACCCGCTCTTGGTTTTTGCGGAAGGGCGTGAAGTTTTTGAGGAGACGGCTTCAACATAACTGAGACTTATCAATTTAGATATTCGGAAACGGAAACTAGCTTGAGATTCAATGTTTATTTGTTGGTGGTTCCGATTTTTGCGTCTAAGAGCCACTGATGGATTACATGCTCACTCAGCTCGCATGCATATTGAGGCTCTAAATCGGCAGGGGATGCCTCATAAGAGCCACAACATAGGGGGGGCGCAGTGAAAACCCGTCTTTGGTTTTTGCGGAGGTCACGAAATTTCCGAGAGGCTGGCTGTTGAAGCCGGATTCAAACAAAGTGCTGAAACAGCCCGTTCAGCTCCGAAAAAAACTGGAGCGTCCGCAGTAAAAACCCGCTCTTGGTTTTTGCGGAGGTCGTGAAGTTTTCGAGGAGTTGGCTGTTGAAGCCGGATTCAAAGACGACTGGGCGTGACGCAGAACAAGGAACAAATGCTCACTGTGTTCGCACTCGTATTGAGGCTCTAAGATTTTCTGCTTCTTATTTGTTCCACGATTATCCCAGGTTCGGCTTTTTAAGAGCCGCTGATGGATTACATGCTCACTCAGCTCTCATGCATATTGAGGCTCTAAAAATCGGCAAGAGATGCCTCATAAGATTTTTATCTAGGGTTATATTATCTCTTGATAGAGGATGATATAACCTTATTCTAATTAGGGGGTGAATAAATGAAATTCGCAATTATAATACCGTTTTACAATGCAGAGAAACGGCTGGAAATTTCGGTGGAAAGTGTCATCAAGCAATCGTATGGTTTCGCAGAGAATATTCAAATCCTCTTAATCAATGATGGTAGCACAGATAAAAGTGGTGATATTGCCGATGCATTAGTCAGAAAATACCCACAAAACATCTACCAAACCCATATCAAAAACGGTGGCCCAGCTCGTGCTCGGAATATTGGTCTCATGCATGTTAGAAATGATATTGATTTCGTTGGCTTTTTAGATGCAGATGATGTATATTCGTTACATATGATACGCGAAATGGCGTATTTTGCAGAGAAACATACAGAAATTAACATGATGGTCCCGCCGTTTTATTACCTAGATGATTTTGGCACGCGTAAAAAAATCGGTGCGCACAAACTCAATACACGATTTGAGCAAGGAAGCCGTGTCGTGAATATTCAGGAGGACTATAAGGCAATCCATTTTTATATCGGTGGTACTTTCTTGCGTTTCGAGCGATTGAAGCGATTGGCATTTGATGAGTCGCTTCATTTTGGTGAGGATCAGCTACTAATTACAAAATTATTGCTAGACGATGAAGCATATGGTGTAGTCGCTGATGTGGGCTATTTCTATTACCGCAATATGAAAAATAAGAGTTCGCTTGTAAATAAGTCGTGGAAAGATAAATCGCGTTATGAGTCGTTTATGCAGGTGGTTTATCAGTCTTACTTGGATGCTTCGAAAGCTAAGTTTGGCATGGTAATTCCATATGTGCAGTACTTGATTAGTTATCATGCGAAATTATATTTTTATAAAGAGAATGTGTATTTTCGTGATGTGCTGACTGCGCAAGAACAAGAAGCGTTTGTTACAACATTCCAACAGATTTTCAGTGAAGTCGAGGAAAGATATGTTTGGGAGTTAGATACAGCCCAACCAGTGAAGGAAATGATGCTGTCACTCCGCAAAAATGGCTGGCCAGTTCGCTTTGAAACAGCACTGCTCGCAGATATTCCAATCATTTCTCTACATAAAAAGTGGCATGCAAATGGTCACGCAGAGTTGATTTGCGATGTAGAAGAAGCGCGTACGATTTTACCAGAAAAGAGCTTTTTTGCTGTGAAAACATTATTTTCAACAAAGAAAGCAACTTTGGAGAAGCGTTCTGAGGATCAATTGATTTGGGATGTTGTGGTACGACCGGCAGGAACGATTAGTAAGGCGAGAATTCGCTTAAAGCCTTGGGAACTAAGAGGCAAATGGTTTTATCAACATGCAGATTTGAAAGTAGAGTTGGAGCATTTTCGTTTAATGGCAGAACTTAGACAGAGAGCAAAACGGCGACTAAAGTTAAAGCGAGCGCTGAATCAATAGAGATAAGAGGGTCAATAGATGGCAAAATTAATCCAATCGGTGTATTATTTTTTATTTCAATTAGCAGGATTTTTACCGCGAAAACAGAATTTAGTTATGTTTGAGAGTTTTTCAGGCAAGCAGTATAGCTGTAATCCGCGTGCAATTTATGAATATATGAAAGAGCATGAGCCTGGCTATACGCTATTGTGGAGTGTGAATGGGCGCTATACGAAACTTTTTGAAGAGCATGGCGTTCCTTATGTGACACGATTTTCGGTGAAGTGGCTATTTACGATGGGACGAGCGAAGTATTGGATTTCGAATAGTCGTTTGCCGTTGGAGTTGCCGAAACCAAAGCAGACGGTGTACGTACAAACGTGGCATGGGACACCACTCAAGAAGCTTGGTGTGGACATTGATGAGGTGCATATGCCGGGTCAGTCGACAGCTCAATACAAGGATGATTTTGTGCGGGAAGCAGCGAAATGGGATTATTTAATTTCACCAAATGCGTATTCAAGCAAAATTTTTCGGAGTGCCTTTGGGTTTCAAGGTGCGATGATTGATTCGGGATATCCGCGCAATGATGTACTTTTTAGTCCCGATAAAGATATATTGATTGCGGAGATTCGTCGCAAGCTCAAGATTCCAGACGGAAAGCGTGTTATATTGTATGCTCCAACGTGGCGTGATAATGATTTTCACAAAGCTGGTGAGTATAAATTTGATTTGAAGTTTGATGTCGCGGAAATGAAGGCACGATTTGGTGATGATGTGGTATTGCTCGTCCGGATGCACTATTTGGTAGCGGAACAGTTTGATTTTGCGCAGTACGGTGATTTCATTCGCGATGCTTCGGCGTACGATGATATTCGAGATTTGTATTTGGTGAGCGATATGTTGATTACGGATTACTCGTCAGTCTTTTTTGATTATGCGATTTTGGATAGGCCGATGATTTTCTTTACGTATGATTTGGCTGAGTATCGTGATACGTTACGTGGTTTTTATTTTGATTTTGAAACAAATGCACCGGGACCGTTAGTGGAGACAAGCGAGCAACTGATGAATGAAATAGCAACAATATTGGAGCAGCCAGCCAAGAGTAATAGTCAATTCTTCCAGCAATTTTGTGAATGGGAGGACGGGCACGCAGCGGAAAAAACTGTGAAAATCGTTTTTAAAAAGTAGGTGTTAATGATGAAAAATGTAGCGATAAAGCTTTATATGATGTTGGTTCGAGTGTTAGGCGTTGTATTTGGTCGTTTTCCAGTGCAGCAAAAAGTGGTGATGTTGATTAGTTTCCCGGAAAATCCTGCAGCGATTTTGCGAGAGATGGAGAAATCGCATTTTACCCCTGAAACGATTGTTTTTTACGATCCACGTTTGAATGTAGATGGCATGGCACGTAATTTCATGCGTTCTTTACCAAAAACAAACGGGAATCTTATTCGGCTAATGTTTCATTTGAGTACCGCAAAAGTTGTCGTGACGGATAATTATTTTCCAGAATTGGCAGGTGTTACGTGGCGTGACTCGATGGAATGTGTGCAAATTTGGCATGCGAATGGTGCGCTGAAGAAATTTGGTTGGGAAGATAAGGCTGCGCAAAAACGCTCAGATTCGGATAAAAAACGTTTTCAAGCGGTGTATAAGACTTTTTCCAAGATTGTTGTTGGATCGGATGAGATGGGAGAACTTTTCAAGCGTTCGTTTTTAGTAGACGATTCTCAGTTGATGAAACTGGGCGTGCCACGGACGGATTATTATTTTGATGAAGTGGCTTTGGAGCAAAACAGGAGTATTGGACTGGCGAAGTACGGAATCAAGGATAAAAAAGTGATTTTGTATGCACCGACGTATCGAGATGAAGAATTGGCAGAGGCGAAGTTGCATCTTGATGTTGCTGCGATGAAGGCGAAGTTTGCTGATCAGTACCAACTTTTGTTGAAGTTGCATCCTTCGATGTTAGCAGATTTGCCAAAGCAAAACGATGATTTTTGTGTGTATGTTGAGAAAGAGACGGAGCTTGAGACGCTTTTGCCGATGGTGGATGTGTTGATTACTGACTACTCTTCTATACCGTTTGAATTTGCCTTTTTGCAGAAGCCGATGATTTTCTTTGCGTATGATTTGGATGCGTACGATAATAGTCGTGGTTTGGCAGATGGATATTTGGAGGAAATTCCGGGTACGCTGTGTAGGACAACTGCTGAGATTATTGCTGCAATGGAAGAGCCAACAATGAATGCAGAAGTGGTGCAAGCATTTAGCGCGCGATGGAATAAATATTCAGATGGTGAGTCGAGCAAACGTTTTGTGACCTTCTTACAGGAGGAAATGGAGCGAGAATAAGCTAGCGAAATGCGCCTATTCTTGCTATACTAGTGACTAGGAAAGTAGGTGTTTTCATGAAAAAAGTGATTACATACGGCACATTTGATTTGCTACATTGGGGTCATATCAAGCTTCTTGAGCGTGCAAAGTCGCTAGGAGATTATTTAGTTGTGGCAATTTCGACGGATGAATTCAATCGGATAAAGCATAAAGAGGCCTACCATAGTTTCGAGCACCGTAAACTAATTTTAGAAGCGATTCGTTATGTTGATGAAGTGATTCCAGAGAGTCATTGGGAGCAGAAGATTCAAGATGTGAAGGATCATGATATTGATATTTTTGTGATGGGTGACGATTGGAAGGGTGAATTTGATTTCCTGAAAGATTACTGTGAAGTCGTTTATTTACCGAGAACAAATGGTATCTCAACAACTAAAATTAAAGATGACTTACGATAAATTCAAAAGCCGCGAAGAATGGTGTTTTCAAAAACTGTTTTTCGTGGCTTTTTGTATCGAATCTTAAAAGTTCCTTAAATTGCACTAAAACATCTTGTGAAAAACTGTTTTTCGCTATATGCTTGGTGTAGAGTGAGACGAAATGAGGAAATGAGTATGTCCATTAAATTACGCTTTATGCTATCTTATATTGCAGTTATCATCTTAACGGGAACTTTTTTAATCTCGGCTTTTTTTCTAGGTGTATACACGCTGACAGGCGCTTCGCCGGGACAATTATACAAAGCAGCAACGCTTCAACGGCCGCTTTCAACAGATGAAGAAAATGCTTTTTTAGAGCTGAAAATGTTAGCAAAAAGTACGCCAGATCAGTTGTTGGAATATCAGAATTTTGAATCGCTAGAGAAAAGTAGTGTGCAGATTGTGGTGCGGAAAAATGATACAATTGTGTATTCGTCTGCAGACTTATCTAAAAAATCATTGCTTGTGCACCAGCCTAACTATGAAATAAATAATTTAAATATGCGTGGAACGATTGATAATCAAGGGGATTTGTTTCGTTATATTAAGTTTGACTATCTTTATTCAGACGGTTCAGAAGGCAGTGTCATGGTGCTTCAATCAGAGAACTCCTATACAGAGATACTACAGAAATGGGGCGCGCTTATCATCGGAGCGGTTTTATTATTTGGTGTTTTGGTGATTGGGTTGCTTAGTTACTTTGTTGCCAGAAGTGTGATACGGCCTATCGTTCATCTGAAAGAAGGCGCAGAAAAGATTGAGGCTGGTAATCTAGATTTCGAAATGGAAGAACCCAAAGGAAAAAATGAAATTTCGACGCTTATTACGACATTCGAAAAGATGAGAATCAGGCTAAAAAAATCGCTAGAAGTCCAAGAACAATATGAGAACAATCGCAAAGAATTGCTATCGAATATTTCACATGATTTAAAAACGCCGATTACATCAATTGTTGGATATATTGAAGGGATAAAGGATGGTGTTGCGAATACACCAGAAAAACAAGCGAAGTATTTGGAAATTGCGCATGCGAAAGCGAAAGATATGGATGCTTTGATTGATGAGTTATTCTTATTCTCTAAGCTTGATTTGCATAAAGAACCATTTTATTTTAGAGATGTGGATCTAAATGCTTTATTATCACAAGTGGCGGAAGAATCGGAATGGAGTTTTGAACAAGCAAATTTTGAGGTAATCGTTCCTGAGGAGAAATTGGTGGTTGAAGCAGATCGCGATAAATTGAAGCGGGTTTTAGAGAATTTAATTCAAAATAGTATTAAATATATGGATAAAGAGCAGGCAAATATCAAGATTCAGCTTGAAAAACGTGAAATGGATGCGATAATCACAATTCATGATAATGGCATGGGAATTTCTGATGATGGGCAAGAAGTGATTTTTGACCGTTTCTATAGGGAGGAAGTATCACGAAATTCTGCAACAGGGGGCAGTGGACTAGGCTTGTCGATTGCAAAACAGATTGTAGAAGAGCATGGTGGCGAAATTTGGGCTGTAAGTAAGCTTGGAGTCGGTACGAGTGTTTCGATTAAATTACGATGTAACAGGAAAGTAGTGGATGAATGATGAAGCGGATCTTGTTAGTGGAAGATGAGCTGGAAATTGCGGAATTAGAGCGTGATTATTTGGAAATCAATGATATGGAAGTGATGATTGAGCGAAATGGGGCGAAAGGGCTTGAGCGAGCGCTAGGGGAGGATTTCGATTTGATTATTCTTGATATTATGTTGCCGGATATGAGTGGATTTGATATTTGTCGTTCCATCCGGGCAGAGAAAGAAGTGCCGATTTTGCTCGTTTCTGCACGCAAAGAGGATATTGATAAGGTTCGTGGACTTGGTTTAGGCGCAGACGATTATATTACAAAGCCGTTTAGTCCAAGTGAACTAGTGGCTCGTGTGAAGGCTCACTTGGCGCGTTACGAGCGTTTAGTAAAAAGTGATAAGGAAACACAAAACGAGCTTTTAGAAGTGCGTAATTTGACGTTGGATTTAGACGGTCGAAAAGCGTTTCTAGAAGATCAAGAAATTATTTTTACGACGAAGGAATTTGATTTGCTCATATTCTTGGCAAAGCGGCCGAATCGCGTTTGGAATAAAGAACAACTTTTTGAGCAAATATGGGGGATGCAAGCTGCCGGAGATGTGTCAACGGTTGTCGTGCATATTAGGAAGATTCGGGAGAAATTGGAGACCCATGGCGCAGATGCTGAAATGATTGAGACAATTTGGGGCGCGGGATACCGTTTTAATTTGTAGAGGATTACGCGCTGGTGGCTGACATATTGCTACCAGCGTTTCTTTGTTGGTAATCTTAGGAATGGTATTATTATTCCTAAGATTACCAATATGAGTGAGAACGGAGTGAGCATTCGTTCCATTCGGATGCCAATGAAGAAGAAAAAGTTAAATGAGACTCCTTTAGTTAGCTTTTATTTGAAATTTAAGCTATGATGTTTTATAAGAAAACATAGACAGGAGTATGGAGTATGACTTTATTTCCAGATGATAGTAAGACATTGCACACTGATTTGTATCAAATTAATATGATGAAGGCGTATTGGGATGATAATATGCACGAACGCCGCGCTGTTTTTGAAGTTTTTTTCCGCGACATGCCATTTGATACGGGGTTCTGCGTATTTGCTGGGCTTGAGCGTATTATTGATTACATGGAGAATTTGCGGTTTACGGATACGGACCTTGCTTACTTACGTGAAGAAACGATTTTTGAAGAGGAATTTCTAGATTATCTAAAAAATTTCCGGTTCACTGGGACGATTCGCTCAGTTGTAGAAGGCGAGTTTGTGTTTAAAACCGAGCCAATCATCCAAGTAGAGGCAAACCTTGCAGAGGCGCAATTAATCGAGACGGCACTACTTAACATTGTGAATTTTCAAACGTTAATTGCGACAAAAGCGGCACGGATTAAAAATGTCGTGGAAGGCGAATCACTCGCAGAATTTGGAACGAGGCGTGCACAGGAAATGGATGCAGCACTTTGGGGCGCACGTGCGGCTTATATCGGTGGTTGCGATTCAACGAGTAACATGCGCGCTGGCAAAACGTTCGGAATTCCAATCTCGGGAACGATGGCGCACGCAATGGTGCAAGCTTATCGCGATGAATACGATGCGTTCAAGCGTTATGCTGAGTCGCACAAAGATTCGATTTTCCTAGTGGATACGTATGATACGCTAAAATCAGGTATTCCAAACGCGATTAAAGTTGCACAAGAAATGGGCGATGCGATTAATTTTATCGGCATTCGTTTGGATAGTGGCGATATGGCTTTCCTATCTAAAAAGGCGCGCCAAATGCTTGATGAAGCAGGATTTCCTGACGCGAAAATTTTTGCATCGAGTGATCTAGACGAAACGACGATTCTCCACCTCAAAGCACAAAAAGCGAAAATCGATGCGTGGGGCGTTGGCACGAAGCTAATTACGGCTTACGATCAACCGGCGCTAGGTGCAGTTTACAAACTTGTCGCGATTGCCGATGAAAATGATATTTTACAAGATTCGATCAAGCTTTCCAGCAACACCGAAAAAGTGACGACACCGGCCAAGAAAAAAGTGTACCGCATCATTACAAATGAAGATGGACCAAAAGCAGAAGGTGACTATATTTGCTTGGAAAACGAGTCATTAGAAGGCGTTGACACGCTAACAATGTTCCACCCAGTCCACACATATATTACAAAAGAGGTCAAAAATTTCACCGCAAAAGAATTATTGGTTCCAATCTACGAAAAAGGGGAACTAGTATACCAAAGACCATCTTTAGAACAAACCCGCCAGTATAAAGAAGAAAATCTAGCCTTGCTGTGGGATGAATATCAACGGACTGTGCGACCAGAACAATACCCTGTAGATTTAAGCGTGAAATGTTGGAAAAACAAAATGCAAAATATCGAAAACGTTCGTAAAACCGTACAAAAACATTCGCCGGTTAATTTTGATATTCCATTTTGAGTAAGTGAAGGGGGCAAGAGAATGAGTTTACAAAAACAGATTATTGCAGAAATGCACGTGTTACCAAAAATTGATGAAACCGCTGAAATCCGCAAAAGTGTGGAGTTTTTAAAGGCCTATTTGACGAAATATCCTTTTATCAAATCACTTGTGCTCGGTATTTCTGGTGGGCAAGATTCAACGCTTGCCGGCAAATTATCGCAAATTGCCATCAGTGAACTGCGCGAAGCAACAGGGGATGAGTCCTATCAATTTATTGCTGTTCGCCTGCCATATGGTACGCAATTTGATGAGGCCGATTGTCAGGATGCACTGGATTTTATCGAGCCAGATCGCGTTGTAACAATCAACATTAAGGATGCAGTTGATGCTAGCACGGCGACATTACTGGCCGCAGATATCGAACTTTCGGATTTTGCAAAAGGTAATGAAAAGGCACGTGAACGGATGAAAGCGCAGTACAGCATTGCCGCGATGAATCATGGCGCTGTTGTTGGAACCGATCATTCCGCGGAAGCTGTGACTGGTTTTTATACGAAATACGGTGATGGCGGAACGGATATTAACCCGTTGTTTCGCTTGAATAAACGCCAAGGAAAGGCACTTTTAAAGACGCTCGGTTGTCCAGAACATCTCTATCTGAAAAAGCCGACTGCCGACTTAGAAGAAAATAAACCAGCCCTGCCTGATGAAGTAGCGCTCGGTGTTACGTATGACAACATCGACGACTATTTGGAAGGCAAAAAAATCCCCAATGAAATCGCGATTCAAATCGAAAATTGGTATTTAAAAACGCAACATAAGCGCCATATGGCAATCACAATCTTTGATGACTTTTGGAAAAACTAGTTTTAGGAGGAGATGACAATGAAAATTGCATTTGGCTTAATCACTAAATTCAAAGCTCACCCAGGAAACAGGAAAGCGCTCGTTAATATTTTACTTGAGGCAGCGACAGTGCTTGATAAATATAACGCTTGCATTCAGTATGTTGTTAGCGTCAACGAAGACGATCCAGATACAGTTATCGTGACAGAAGTTTGGACAGACTCTGGACACCACAAAGCATCGCTTGACAACGAGGAAGTAAAAGCCGTAATCGAGCGTGCAAAACCGCTTATCGAATCCATCGAAAAAAGTGTAAGCATGGATGTTGTCGGTGGAAAAGGATTATAATTTTATGAAACTGCTCTTGCATTAAAGGGCAGTTTTTTCGATAGAAAGGAAGGTAGCAGATGAAAAAATTACTCATCGTTTGCGCAGGAGGGGCAACGTCGAGCTTGATGGCGCAAAATGTTGTGAGAGAAGCAACGAAACAAGGTATGAGCGCAGCACTTTTATTTCCAGAAGACCTTCAATATAACCGCTTCGAATCACATCAAAACAAAGACCTTGTCGTTATCATGGGTCCAATTGGTATGGTGACGACCACGCGCCTTCAAGGATATGCAAAAGTCGATGCGGTTCTCGTTTCTCCACAAGTCAAATATCTTTTCAAAAACGCCGAAACCGTTCTGAATAAACTCGAAATACCGTGTGCTAATATTGATTCTCTGTCGTTTGGAAGGATGCGCGGAGATGTTATTTTAAAGCAAGCGCTGACATTGATGAATCTCTAATATTACTATTGCAAGAATGAAGACCAGACGTTACAATAAAGAGAAGCACTTGAACCACGCGCAATTTACATAAATAAATTTTAAAGGGGTTTTGTGAAGGAATATGAAAGATTTTACAGAGCAAGAGAAAATTATCGTTCTTGATTTTGGCAGTCAGTATAACCAATTGATTACACGTCGTATTCGCGAATTTGGCGTATACAGCGAGTTGCATCCACATACAATCACTGTAGAAGAAATGAAAGCACTCAATCCAACTGGGATTATTTTCTCCGGCGGCCCGAACAGTGTCTACGATGAAGGCGCGTTCCGTTGCGACGAAGATCTATTTGAGATGGGCATTCCAATCCTTGGTATTTGTTACGGCATGCAGCTAATGACCAACCATTTTGCTGGAAAAGTAGAGCCCGCAAAAGACCGCGAGTACGGCAAAGCAACGATTAATATTGAGAAACCATCCCGTCTTTTCGCAGCCCTACCAACTGAACAAATCGTTTGGATGAGCCATGGCGATCTTGTTGTTGCAGAACCAGCAGGCTTTGAAGTAACTGCTACAAGTCCGTCATGCCCAATTGCCGCGATTACAAACGAAGACCGCAATATGTACGGCGTGCAATTCCATCCAGAAGTACAACATTCCGTTCACGGTAATGAGCTACTAAAAAACTTTGCGCTAAACATCTGTGGCTGTAAAGGCGACTGGACAATGGAGAATTTCATTGATGTAGAAGTTGCCAAAATCCGCGAACAAGTCGGCGATAAAAAAGTACTCTTGGCCCTTTCTGGCGGCGTAGATTCCTCTGTAGTTGGCGTGTTAATCCACAAAGCCATTGGTGACCAGCTAACATGTATTTTTGTCGATCACGGTTTGCTACGTAAAGGCGAAGCAGAACAAGTGATGGATACGCTATACGGTGATTTCCATATGAATATTATTAAAGTAGATGCTAAAGAACGCTTCATGACAAAACTTGCTGGTATTTCTGATCCTGAGCAAAAACGTAAAACAATTGGCAATGAGTTCATCTACGTTTTCGATGATGAAGCGACGAAACTGGACGGCGTTGAATTCCTAGCACAAGGAACACTTTATACGGATATTATTGAAAGTGGAACAGCGACGGCACAGACAATTAAGTCCCACCATAACGTTGGCGGTTTGCCAGAAGACATGCAGTTCCAATTAATTGAGCCATTAAATACGCTGTTTAAAGACGAAGTTCGCGCATTGGGACTTGAGTTAGGAATGCCCGACGCAATTGTGTGGCGCCAACCATTCCCAGGACCAGGATTAGGAATACGCGTATTAGGTGAGATTACCGAAGAGAAACTAGAAATCGTCCGCGATTCAGACTATATTTTACGCGAAGAAATTAAGAATGCCGGACTTGATCGCGAAATCTGGCAATATTTCACGGCATTACCAAACATCCGCAGTGTAGGCGTGATGGGCGACGGCCGTACGTATGATCATACCGTTGTAATCCGCGCGGTAACCTCGATCGATGGCATGACAGCCGACTGGGCACGAATTCCATGGGAAGTGTTGGAGCTAATTTCGACGCGGATCGTGAATGAAGTTGCGCATGTGAATCGCGTTGTTTATGATATTACGAGTAAGCCACCAGCGACTGTTGAGTGGGAATAAGTAGCGAAAGAGTTAGGAATCCTTTTATAGGGTTTCGGCTCTTTTTTTGTTTCTCAAGTGTCAAAAATCCGTTTTACTATCCCAATATCGAGTGCTATAATTAGGAATAATATATGTTTTCTAGAACTAAATATTGTACGAAAAACCCAGCTAGAAGGGAAGTAAAGCGATGTCAAAGAAAATCCAATTACCAAGCGGGCGTTTATCCGAGCACGCGAAAGAGATTGGCAGTAGCGCGAATGATATATCGTTCAAACTACAACCAACGATGTCTTATTCAACGAGTTCGGCACGCCAACTGGTACAAAGCAGTATGGACGCGGCACACATGATTAAAGCGATGCCAGAAGCCTTTAACAAGGATGTGCAAAACCTGAAAAATGTCGAGCAGGCATTTGTCGCCTCCGAGAAAGCGATGGCGGATATGTGGAGTAAGGCGCTTCATTTAGAGAAATAAAAACAGACATGAGGAGTGAAAAGAAGGGATGAAACAGCAGGAGGAAGCAGTACGAAGGAGTATCGAGAAACAACGGGAATTAGAAGATGTAGAGCGTGAATTTAGGCAGTTAAAACGCCAACAAGATGATTTGCTTTCACGAATTGGAAATGCATGGCGCGGAAATTACTCAGAGAACAAATTAGGTGCGATTGCCTTCGATTTAGCGCAGGAACAACGCATGACGCAAAAGAAACTCTACAACTTAGATGATCAACTCCAAGCAGAGCACAAACAAGCAAAAGCCGACGTCGAACGAGCGAAAGAGGCGAAAGCGGATGCCACGCATTGATATAGGCGAAGTACGTTATTTTGTCGAGCAGTTTTTAAGAGAGTCTCAGAAATTAAAGAACGCACTAACGAATTACCGAAAAGCAGTCGCGAAAATAATTGAAGATGGTGACATCAAAGGGGAAATCGCAGACAGCGCGAAGAACTACTACCAAACGGTACACTATCCAATTATCGATACAACCAAGGCATGTATGACGGATGCCGAAGAAATTCTCAAGAAATACACCACCGATTTTCATAATCAGGTGGACCCATCGATGAATGCGCGAATTGATTCCGATGAATTACAAGAACTCCAAGCCGAAGTCCGAAAATGCCAAAATCGCTATGAAGACTTATTAGTAAAAATGAAATCGATGGCTGGCGGTTCTTCGTTAGGACAACAAATCGGCATGCAATTAGGGATGCAAACGGCGATGGGGCAATTACAACACGAAATGCAAATCATTGAACGTTATCTTGATTTTGACATGAGTCACCAAAATGTGATGCAGGATGTGCTAAGCAAGCTGTATCAAGTGAAGCAGGGCTTAGCAGAAATTCAAAGCAGTAAAGCCTTTAATACCGTTAGTCATACTTTTAATACAAAAGCACTACATATGGGCTGGCTAGATGGTTTGGTAACGGAGAAAAAGCCGAAGCAATATAACTTTGAGGACTACACAAAAACATTAGAAGGCAGCTATTGGGTACTGAGCAAGAATGGCATCACCAATCAAGAAAGCGCCAAAGCAACCATTGCCTACAACGATGCCATAAAAGATGGTACAATCAAGGTAGCAGATGAAGAATCAGGCGACTTTATGACCGATTATATGCTTAATGCGGTCAAAGGTATCAATATGCTGAATCCAGAACAACCATTAACCAAGATGCAAAGCTTCTCCATTATTGCAAGGAGTTATAACTGGTATGGTTGCGATGAGAGGTCGGAGCATTAAAGTACCTAAGAAGACCTTTGATACAATATACACAGATGTAAATATGAAGGAAGTATTCAAGTATACAAAAGGTTATGATGTAAAACCGAAATACAGTAGTTTCGATGTTAGAGTAAAGAAAACCCCATTAAATTATGGGGAGTGGAAAGGCTCACGTGGAAATTCTATATTTATATCCAGCAAACCAGAAGTGAAGCCGTTTTTGGATGAGACAAAACTTGCAGGAGTAAAATATAAAGGGGCAATGCCTGATTTTTCACCATTCTCTAAAGGGGAAATTAAACTAACAAACATGACGAATGATAGGAAGAAAAATTTTGCTGCTGCTGATAAATTGTTAGCGGAAGAATGGTCAAAAGGTAAGGAAAAGTGGACAGCCAATGACGTAGCAGATTGGCGAGAAGACAATAAGTATACATGGCATGAGTTAAATGATTTAGAGACAATCCAGTTAGTTCCTAGTAAAATAAATGGTGTCTATAAACATCTTGGTGGCGTGGGAGAATATAATATTAACCTAAGATCAAAGGAGTAGATTTAAGTGACGAAGATAAATGATGATTTATTTGGCGAAATAGAATTCGACTTGTACTGGAGTGGAAAAACTTCAATTGTAATGTTTGAAAAAAAACATGATATCATTTTGAGTATTGATGGGGAAGAAGATGCTGATTTCTCGCCAATTCAACGTGAAGCATATACAAATTTCATGGCAAAAATGGATGAAATTATGAGTGCTGTAGAACTAGATATTCTAGAATATTATGAAGATAATTTTGAGGAATACAGAGATATGGCTGGTGAAGTCGAGGCGGACAGAATTGCCCCTGAGATTAGTACAGTTGAGGAATTAGGGAAGCTAGTAATTCCTACACAATTAATCGTTAGACGCGTTAGGAAGAACGGCGTGAGAAGGGTAGGTTTAGTTTGTGATTGCACTTGGGATATAGATAATGGTGTGGGTGTTCGAATTGAAGATGAAAAAGTAGAAGAAGTGGATTACCAAGATATAGTACTATAAATTGATTTTGGAACTTCTTCGTGTGCATAGAATGTTCATGCGAAGGAAGTTTTTATGAGTAATAATAAAAAAGCCACAGCATGTACCGATAATGAAATCGCTATATGGTGTGGCTCTTATATTTTCATTTCTTCTTGGATGTTCGATCAAGCAGGTAATCAATACTCACATCAAAGTAAAGTATTAATCAGGCGCAGAGTTTTTCTATCATTTCGGGCGTCATTATTGGCGGTATTGTATTAAGAGGTCGTGGCAGGAAGATTTCTAGCAGTCATTTAAGCAAGATACAAAGTGACATGAAAATCAAGGTGACTAAAGATGCTGAAATGAAAACATTCAGTAAGAAATTGATGGCGACAAAGCCGATGAACTCTCCTGTACCGGATAAGTGGATAAAAAAAGGTGGAAGTATTTCGATTGATGGAAAAGGCACATGGAGCTACACTAATACAAAAGGGCAAACCGTGAAGTATCCGAACGGGTATCCTGATTTTTCAGAGTATAGACATCCGGCAGTTAGACCAGTTCAAATTGAGTTTGCTAATCCAACTAGTAGACCGAATGACTATAAAGCGGCTAATATACAGGCTGGCCTAGATAAAGACTCCATTCCACCAGTAACAGCTCTTAATAAAGCGCCATCTGGCTATACATGGCATCATATGGAGGATGGAAAAACGATGATGCTTGTGGATATGAAAGTCCATGCAGAGTTCAGCCATAAAGGCGGAGTGAGTTTGAAAAACAATCAGTGAAAGTGATGTGAATGGATGATGAAATTATCAAATCCTAATGGAAAAGTAAGTGAAGAAGATATTCAAAAATTTGAATCAATAAATGAATTTGTTCTACCGCAAGTGTATAGAGATTTTTTAAAGGATACTAACGGTGGTGAAACAGAGCCTAGTACTTTCTTTATATCAGAAAATGAGGGTGCAAGCGTTTTGAATTCCTTTTTTGGTCTAGGTGATATTTATGAAAATTTACAAGACTTTATAGAAATATATGATGAGCGTTTGCCTGATGGTTTTATTCCAATTGGAAGTGATCCTAGTGGGAATGCAATTTGTGTTTCGATAAATGAAGATAACTCTGATAATATTTACTTTTGGGATCATGAGGAGGAAACAGAGAATCCTAATGAAATGAGCAATGTTTATTTTTTAGCGAATGATATTGAGGAGTTTATAAATAATTTTTATGAAGATTAAGAGAGTAAAACAGAGAATAGGCAAACTCTAATGAGACTGGGTTGATTGGAATGTTTAGCATGACAAGTGCAAATGAGAAAATTAATGAACAAGATATTGTGGCGTTTGAATTAAGACATGATGTTGTTTTGCCAAAGGTGTATGCCGATTTTTTATTAAAATATAATGGGGGATACTCCAAACAAGCTGTATTTCAAATATCGCCTGATGAAGGTAATAGCCTTGTTAATAAATTTTATGGTATTGGAGATATGCAAGGAAATTTAGATAGAGCGATTGATAATTTGGATGGTGAGCTACCGGAAGGATTTATTTCTATAGGATATGATCCAGCCGGAAATGAAATTTGTTTAGGTCTTAAAAATAGTGAGTATGAGGGGCAGGTTTACTTTTGGATGCATGATATGGAAGCCGAATCAGAAATGGATAATATGTTTTTGTTGAATAATGATTTTACTACATTTTTGAATAGCTTAACTGAGGAAGATTGATGTTAGTTAATAGTTTAAATGAAAAAACTATACTTGAAAATATAGCTCGATTTGAACAAAAGAATAATCTGAAATTATCAGACCAGTATAAACGCTTTTTATTAGAGTATAACGGCGGACATGTTGAACCAAATGTATTCAAAATTTCGGAAGAACAGGGAGAAAGTGCTTTGAATATATTGTATGGCTTAGATATTTCAGAGGATTATGACGAACTTTCGAGTGTATATGAAACTATGGATGGAATTATTCCATCAAATTTTATTTCTATAGGAGATGATGCTGGCGGTAATCAGATATGTCTAGGATTAGATGAACTATATTGTGGTAAAATTTTCATCTGGATTCATAATATGGGACAGGGTGAAGAAATGAACAACATGTTTTTATTGGCAAATGACTTTACTTCATTTTTAGATAACTTATACGAAGATGGTGCAGACACCTAATTAGGTAAGGATGATTTATAGGTTTCTTGCCAAAAACCTACCAATTAAATATACCCACCTTTGAAGTTGTTGGTATGATTACGTTCATTCGTATATAATCTTATTGAGTGGGGATAGAGAGTGGTGAGTCGAAAATCCTTTAATATCAAGGGGTTTTGGCTCTTTTTTGTTATCAAAGCATTATAACCCTTTTTTACTATCTTAAAATCGAGTGCATAATTAGGAATAATATGCGTTCTCTGGAGCTAAATATTGTACGAATTCTGTATGCCAATTGCAGTGTTGAAGGATGTTTCTGGGAAATAAAGAAGATAAATTACTACATTATTTATTATAATAGCTATCAATGGAATCTCAAAAAAACCTTGTAGAATACAGAAACCAAGTATACAAGAGACATTATTTAATCCAGAATACTAACACAACTATTACACCGAACAATGCAGAGAGGAATTTACCACGACTCTTTTCATGGTAAGCAACCATAGCACTTAAAAATGAACTTATGAGGAACAAACGAATAAATAGCAAGAGTATGCCTGATGGGAAAAGGAAATAAATGAAAACCGTTATTAGTGTGATTGTTAATAGCATATAGAATATTTTTTCCATAAGTTATACTCCTTTGTGTTGACTATATATTCAAATTATTATAACATAATAAATATAAATTGGATACAAAAAAGGAGTAGATTACATGTCAAAGAAAATGAAAATTGTAACACTTGTGTGTACGTTAACTTTATTTGCCTCAACGTTAGCTCCTACTGTTCATGGAGAAATAATTAATGATAATAATTATCAGAATAATTCGTATCATCGTAATCAAGCGATTTCTATTGCAGATGAGGGTTTTGTGACTTTTGCGGAAGGCGCCGATTTAAGTGGGAATGTACGTGTAACATCACGAGCGAATGTTCCTGTTGATGGTGGTGGATCAGCTTATACTTTACAATCTCAGTTTAATGGAAGTAGTGCTACAACTAATAAGATTAAAGAGTTTAGTACACGTTTAGCAAGTAGTTTTGGAGTAATGAAATTAAGCAAATATGCCATTACCGTTTGGAACGCTGCTTTTAGTACTATATATGTAAAACCGAAAACCGAATATTACACTACAAGAATTTATACTAAGATTAGGGGTGGGAAAAAATATGTAAAGACCATTCTTTTTACATACAGCAATTCGAAGCGAACTAAATTGAAATCAACGCGTGAACATCTTATATGGTTATATATACGATAATAAATCCAATCCTGTAGTTAAATAATATTCTGACTGAGCTCGAAGCCTTTAAAGGATTTCAGCTCTTTGCATTGCAAAAATGTTATAATAAAGCTAAACGCAACCCAAAAAGGAGCCAACCAAAATGCCAATAAAACTAATCGCAGTCGACATGGACGGTACATTCTTGAATAACGATAATGACTACAACCGTGCGCGCTTCAACCAACAATATACCGAACTGAAAAAACGTAACATCCGTTTCGTAGTCGCGAGTGGTAACCAATATTACCAGCTAAAATCCTTCTTCCCAGATTTTGCGCATGAGATTTCTTTCGTAGCTGAAAATGGTGCTTATATTGTCAATGCAAACGAGGAAGTTTTTTGTGGCAAAATGAGCAAGAAAACGGTGCATCAAGTTCTCGATATTCTCCGTGATTTTCAGCCGACGAGCCTTGTTGTTTGTGGACGCAATAGTGCTTACGTTGCTAAAGAAACGAGTGAGGCAGATTTCACCGAGAGCTCGAAATATTATCATAAGCTAAAACGCGCTGACAACCTATATGCTATCAACGACACGATTTTCAAATTCGCGCTTACTTTTCAAGAATCAGCTATACCGGGAATTTTAGAAAAGTTGCATGAAAAGGTTGGCGATTTTATTACTCCTGTCACGAGTGGAAATATTTATATCGACTTGATTATTCCAGACTTACATAAGGCGCAGGGCGTGAAGCGAATTCAGGAATTGTGGCAAATTGAAGATCATGAAACGGTGGCTTTTGGCGATAGTGGCAATGATATTGAGATGTTGCGTCATGTTGCATACGGTTTTGCGATGGAGAATGCAACGGCACCAGTCAAAGAAGCTGCCAGTTATCAAACAGATTCGAACGATGAGGAGGGGGTATTTAATACTATCGATGCCATTCTAAACAAAGAGTATCCATTTAATTGAAAAAAGACCGAACACTGAGCCCTAAAAAGCCAAGCGTTCGGTCTTATTCATCGTCTCAACAATCTGCGTAATACATAAGAAAGCACAAACCAAACAACGACACTAATCACAATCGTTGTAACCCAACCAAACGGATTATGCTCCAACGGCAAAGGCATGTTCATTCCGAAAAAACCGGTAATAATCGTGGGAATCGTCAACAAAATCGACAATACTGTCAAAATTTTAATCGTATCATTCAAATTGTTGTTCAAAATATTATTATACGTCCCTGATAACTGTTGTAAAATTTGTGATGACAATTGCGTCATTTCCACCAACTGCTTCGCTTCGATAACCGCATCCTCAAACTGCTCTTTTTCACTCGCATTTAGCGTCCGATAAATAATATGCGTTTTGACCTGCTCCAACAAAACCAGATTTTGCTTCGAAGCGGAAACAAAGTAAACGATACCAGTCTCCAAATCAGATAGAGAAAGCAAGTTTTGCTTCGTAGTTTTTTCCTTCAGCTTGTCATTAATCGTTTTTCGATCCGCGTCCATTTCCTCAACAAACGGAAAATAAGTATCTGTAATCAGAAACAGCGAACTAAATAAGAATTCAAAAATAGTTTTTCCATCGTTATTATCCAAAAAGCGCTTCATTTTATCCGCGATATATTGATTTTTGCCATTGGTAACCGTTATAAATTGCGAACCTTTAATCAAAAACGTCATCGGCACCGTCTCATAATGATCGTCAATCTTTTCATTATTCGGCACGTTGAAAAACAGCACAAATGTATTCGTTTCCGCATCATATTCCAAGTGAGCGCGCTCGTTTCTATCTAGCGAATAAGCCACGACCTCATCGTCAATCTCATATGCCTCATAAAACTTTTTTAATTCACTAGGATTATCAATATTGATATTAATCCAATCGTATTTCCCATTATGAAAAGGTATTTTAGTAATCAATGCTTCATCTCCCTTTTTCTGACTGAACCTTTTATTATTATAGCAGTAATTTAGAATAAAGAAAGTATCACTTGACCCCAAACCATAGTTCAGGGCTATAATAAAACTATTCTGAAATGAGGTGCTAAAAATAATGCGCGGACATGAATTAAGCAAACTATTAGGCGTTCCAGTCTCTACGTTACATTACTATGAGAAAAAAGGATTAATTCAACCAAAGCGAGGTGAAAATCAATATCGCGATTATGCCGAGTTGGACATCAAAATCATGAAATATATTTTAATTCTCAAAGAGGCCGGTTTTTCATTGTCGGAAATAGGTGAAGTGATTCATCGCTATTTCCGACAACCACATAATGCGGATTGTCAGATTGAAGCCAGGACTTTTTTCAACACAAAGATTGACGATCTGAAGCAGAAAATAGTGCAGTACGAAACGATTATCACAATTATGGAGAACTTGCCAGTAATGCTAGGCGAGGAGCCCCTGACTAAGATTCAAGCAGAAAATGATGTGCTCGTGGATTCCTTTTTCAAACAGAAGGGGTGGAAATAAAATGGCACGGATACTTGTAGTACAAGCAGATTCAAGGGAGGGTGGCACGATGAAGCGCTTCAGCGAAATTTACATTCAAAAGATGCAGGAATTACAACACGAGGTTCATGTGGTGGACTTAGCTAAATTAGAATATGACAAAACGCTCAGCAAAGGTTACCGAACTGAGCGAACACCTGAAATGTTATCTGTCACTGATTTCGCTAGGCAAGCCGATCTGCTCACTTTCTTTTATGCAATCTGGTTCGCCAATGTTCCGTCTGCTCTAAAAGGCTTTATTGAAAACTTATTCTGGGTTGGCGAAACGTATAGCTTTAAAACGAAACAATATCTTTTTAAAGGAATGTGGCGCGGGAAAAAAGCACGAATTGTATACTCACTTGGAGGTAGCGAGTTGTATCATTACTTGTTTGGTTGGAGTGGATACCGAGGCATGCGCCAACCGTTGTGGCTCAGTGGTATTTTTAATATTCGACGAACGAGTTTTGAAAACATGGATCGCACGAAGCATAGATCGGCATCTTTTTACGAAAAGAAAATGTTGAAAATGGCTATGTGTGATAATCGACGCTTAAAACCATTGAATCAGTAAAACGCCGCCAATCATCGAAAGCACGCCAAGTATGCGATAACGATTAATTGGATGTCTGATAATACCGAACCAGCCAAAGTGGTCAATCGTCAGTGCAATAATCATCTGACCGCAAAGCGCTAAAACCACAGTCAGTGCAGAACCAAGTAGCGGTAGCAGTAAAATATTCGATGTTACAAAAATCACGCCGAGTGCACCGCCTGTAAAAATCCACCACGGAATTCGACCAACACCGCGCAATGGAAATGTTAGCCTGCGTTCGACAACGAGAGAGATAAGTAGTAGGAGCAACATCCCGACTAAAAATGAAATCAGTGATGCTATAATCGGCGAATCAACTGCAATCCGCAAGCGGCTATTGATTGATGTTTGAATCGGTGACATCATGCCCGCCACAAGCCCCATGAACATAAAGGCAATCATAGATTTAGATTTTTTTGTTGTCATAAAAAGCCCTCCTTTAGTAGCGCTGCATCAAAATAACGCCGAAAAACATCATTGCAATCCCAATGACTCTCGGTAAATTAAGCTCGTGAATCGGCACGTTGAACCATCCGAAATGATCAATCAAAAGCGCCATCACCATCTGTCCGCAAAGCGTAATCACGACAGTTAAAGCTGATCCGAGTCGCGGCATTAATAAAATATTCGATGTTAAAAAGAACACACCAAGCGCACCGCCGCCAAACCAAATCCACCAAGGATTCACGACGAGCATATGTACATCAAATGTCCAGCCGTGTTCAAAGATGAGTGCTAAAGCAATTAAAATCGTACTTCCAATTAAAAAAGACACCCAGGAGGCGATAAATGGCGATTTTGTATAGCCGCGTAGCCGCGAATTGACTGCTGTTTGAACAGGAATAGTCATCCCCGCCATCAGACCCGCCAACATTAATAATAGTGTCATCAAGCAATCCCCCTTTTTCCGTAGTAATATCATTATAGAACAAACGTGCGAACCTGTCGTTTATAATGCTTTTACTTTTAAAATTTCTTTTAACTTCTCCCAATCTGCAATGAGATTCTGCTCTATTTTTCGATTGTAGAAAATAGCTGCGGGATGAAACGTCGGGAAAATATCGTATGTTTGCTTGGATGGCATATAGTTAGAATCGGCGCCAAGTTGCTTTATTTTTCCGTGCCAAATATTTCCGTGTGATTCAGAAATCGTCATTTTGTTGTCGATGAGCCGTTTCAATGCACAGCCACCTAAAGCAATGATTAATTTCGGCTGAACTTGAGCAATTTCATAATCAAGAAGTGGCGCGTGTAAAAGAATTTCTTGCTTTTTTGGCATACGATTTGGACGCTTCTCAATTTTTTGTCCCGTTTTATCGATAATCGTCTTCTTACCAAAAGGGCGGCTGCGGACAATGCTCGTTATATAAACCTGATTACGCGTTAAACCAGCGATAGCAAGCGTCTTGTCGAGCTCCTTGCCTGCACGACCAGTAAATGGAATACCTGTGCGAATCTCTACTTCACCTGGAGCCTCGCCAATCAACATAATATCGGGCGAAAAATCCCCATTGCCAAAGACAAAACCTTCTAAGTCAAATGCTTTATTTTTAATGATAATTGGATCGATTAGTTCACGTGGGTACGTCATGTTATTACCTCCAAACTTGAACTTTCTTCTATTAAATTATAACATGGAGAAGGACAGGAGGGAGAGCACATGCATTTTTTGAAACTATTTTTTAACGCGCTGGTCGTTATTGGTCTTATTTTATTAGTAGGAAGATTAGTGACATTTGCTTTGCGGTTTACAGGGATTGAATTTACAACGTTTTTTGTCGATTATTCGGTCCCATCTTTAGGAATCCTTCTAGTTGGTGCATTGGGAAGTTGGTTTATCGACAAACGCCAAAAATGAGAAAGTGGTCTGCTCGATACAATGGCAGACCACTTTCTTACTTATAACTAATAACCGATGGCTTTCACTGTGATTTGTGCTTTGCCATTAGCAGTGTAGACATTTGTTGCAAAGAAGGCGCTAGAAGGTGTTGTACCAATCAATTCCTGCGCTCCTTTAGCATTTTTTTGATAAATTTCGTAGTAGCGAACGTTCCCAAGCGCTGTGTCCCAAGTGATGCGAGCGTTTGTTTGACGTTCTGGTGTTATTTTTTCAGTCACTTTGACATTTTTAACAGCGCCTACATATCCAATGTCTGTTTTTCCTTGTAATGCGATTTCACCAATTCGAATTTTAGCATTTGATTGTGCTGTAGTCGTTGTTGTTTCTAGTGATATCTCTTTAATTACTTTGCCATAATAAGGACTAAGCGTTGTGCTCCAATTAACCCAACCCGTGCCCGAAGCCTTCAATACGACTTTACGCGGATTCTTCTCACCAGCGAATTGTAAAATAAGTTTGTGAGTAGCCCCCGTATCTTTCACCTTCATCGAAAAAGTTGTATCTTGCTTCACCTTAATATCTGTTGCAAAAAGTTTCGTTGTAGTTGTGCCATTTTTCGCGGTACTACCAGATAGAAGCAGGGAAGAAGCGCCTGTATAAGCGTCATCAGAAGCAATGCTCGCAGCCAATTTATTGCCACCAGTGTTATCTAAAATAAAACGATAGGTCGGCATAACATCTTGCATCCCACGCTGATTCCATGCTCCGGTCTGTAAACGAACGCCATTTTTATTGAAAAATGTTCCTTTTCCTGTATTAAAATTTGTTTTGAGTGGTAATGCTGAAATACCTGATTTTTCTGGGAAGTATTTTGCGATACCTTGCCAATCTTTGGCACCAGTTACGTTTTCAGGATAGCGCGGATCAACTCTATTCCCGTTCCAAAACTTATTTTCTTTTGTAATAAAATCTGCTTCACTCGTGGCATTGTAGTAAACCCAACCTGGAATGTATAGTCCAAGTGAAACAATAGGTGCTTGCCCAGCAGGCGGGAAAATAGCGCCCCAATTGACATTGCTGTTGTAGCCATTAGATTGAACATCTACCCCAGCGTATAATTTATGTGGGTTCACGCCAAGCGAAGCCGCATTTTGATTAGACGTTATGAGGCGATCCGGATTCCAACGAAAATCAATGAACATGCCATTAGAAACAGCCTTATTATTTTGCGTTAAGAAAGGACTATTTTTTTCGTTCAATGCCCCTTGCCAGTCGATTTCGCCAGTTGTTGTCATCGAATCGTACCAAATAATTTGCTGATTAGCCTTCTTTTTAGCTTGCATGTACTTCAAAACGTTTTGCATTGCAATCGAGTCCGCGGCAGTAAATCCAGTAGTCTCCTGATTAATGAACCAGCCGTCAAAACCGTAATAGTTCGCAACCTCGAGTAACTTATCAGCCACAGGGTAGCGCCCATTTGCATCTTTCGTCATAAATTGCTTCACCCACTCAGGTTTTCCACCATACACATTCGGCGGGAAAAACACAGTCCCGACAACTGGAACGCCATTTTTATGCGCCATATCAATCGTATCAGCGCTCGGTGGAATAATAATCCCTTCACCAGAAGAACCAGCCCAAGCAACGAGGACATCGACATATTGCCATTGTGTTGGGTTGTACACTTGGATGCTTTTAAAACCTTGCGAAGGTGTTCCAGCCGTGTGTTGATTAATAATATCAAGCGACATTAGTTCCCCCTTATCCGTTTGCGTACCATTAGATTTGGCGGCGGTTACTCGTTTTTTCAGAGGAATCGTTCCCTTATTAAATAGTGCATCAGGATCTGTTTTTGGGCTCCATTTCAATAATTCATTTGGAAACCAATAAGACGCAAATGGTTGCCCTGTCTTCGCTTGCGTCGCCTTGTCCTCCTCAGTCATCGCATACGCGCCTAGTGATGGAACTAGTAATGAGGTGAAAAGTGATAAACTGAGTAAAACTGCTAACATTTTTATTTTTTTCATATGTCTCTCCCTTTCTAAAATAATAATGCGCTTACATTTATGGGAATGAAAACAAGCTGTTCCTCTAAGACTACTACAAAAATTTCCAATAAAAAAGTAGTCGATTTAAAGATTCCTAGACTAATTTTAGTTCTGCGCTTGACTCTCCACCTATGTCATCGTTTAGAATAAGATTATAATAACGTAACAAGGAGGTATAACATGTTCCAAATAGGCGAGTTTTCTAAACTAGCTAACGTTAGCATACGATCTTTGCGTCACTATGATAAAATTGGTTTGTTAGTTCCTGAAAAAATAAACACAGAAACCAATTACCGTTACTACTCAGCAAAGCAACTACAAGCTATCAACAAAATTCAAAAATTAAAAGAAATTGGGCTAGGCCTTTCTGTTATCAACGAAATTCTCTCATCAGGCTCAGATGTAAAAACAATCCAATCCCATTTTGCGATTCGTGAACTTGAGTTACAAGAAGAATTGGAAACTATCACACAGCAACGGCTACTTCTGGAGAGTTCATTAGCGGTGCTCAAAGAAAATAGTGCGAAATGGGATTACCATATTATCAAAAAAGAAATCCCGAAACGCTTTGTGGCAAGTGTTCGTGATATAATACCAAGCTTTGCAAGTGAGGGGGTACTTTGGGAACGATTATATGGGGAAATAATGCCACAGCAAGCTCAATTTGCAAAGGAAGCATTTAGTATGGCGATTTTTCACGACGAAGCTTATCGCGATGCGGATGTGGATGTGGAAGTTCAAGTAGCACTCAAAACAGCAGAGTACGATTCTAGAAATGGGATTGCTTTCAAAGAAGCCCCAGAAGTGAGTGTAGCATCCGTTATAATAAATGGGAGTTACGAACAAATGACAGCCGTGACCGAAGCAGTTGCCATTTGGCTAGAGAACCACGAATATCAATTAAACGGACCAATGTTCAATATCTATCACGTGTCGATTGCGACAGAACCCAACCCAGAAAATTGGGTCACCGAAGCATGTTTCCCGATAAAGGAGGAAAACCATGAAGTATGAATGGCGAAAACAAGACAAAAATATCTATTTACCAAAAGCAAAACCAGAAATTATTGATTTAGAGCCAATGACGTATATCACGATACAAGGAAAAGGAAATCCGAATCATCCATTATTTTCAGCATTAGTTACGGCGCTTTATGCAACATCCTATGCGATTAAAATGATGCCGAAAAAGGGAGAAACACCTGAAGGATACTATGATTATACCGTTTTCCCGCTAGAAGGATTTTGGAGTCTGGAGCCAGGAAGCTTAACATTTGATAAAGAAAAACTCACATACAAAATAATGTTACGCCAACCAGATTTTATCACACCGGAATTATTCGAAATGGCAAAAGAGAAGGCAGCAAAAAAAGTTGCAAGAGAGCATTTGGATCAATTAAAATTGGAAGAAATCACAGAAGGCTTGAATTTACAGATGTTACACATGGGAAGTTTTGATGACGAGGAAGCATCTTTTGCAAAAATGGAAGCATTCTGTGAAGAAAATAATCTCGAGCGACTAAGTAAAAACCACAAAGAAATTTATTTATCAGATTTTAAAAAGGTAGCACCAGAAAAGCTCAAAACAACGCTCCGCTTTGAAATAAAGTATAAATAAGAAAATGAAAAATCTCGAGCTAACTCAAAATTGGCTTGAGTTTTTTTAACACCCTTATATATAGAAGAAAAACGATTTTTTACATAATAATTGTTTTCTAACCGATTTTCATACTATAATGGATGGAAGGGAATCTGAGAAATTTCAGTTAGATGTTGTTAGTAAAGATTGTAAGAAATGAGGTCAAGATAGTTATGAGAGCACAAGCATTGTCGAAGGAATACAACATTGTTAACGACAAAAAAAGAATGCAAACGATTAAAATAATGGCCGCCACACTTACTGTAATCATGCTAATAGTCGGAATCATATTAGCTTTGCGAGAATCCGTGCCAGTAAATTTTACGGTAATAGGAATAATTTTATTTTGCATCGCATTGTATATCGTTTTCACTATACATGAACTCATTCACGGACTTCTTTTCTGGGTTCTTGGTAATGGTAAATTAAAAATTAGTCAAAAAAAAGGAATTATTTATTTTAACTGCCCAAATCAATTATTTTCAAAATGGCAATTTAACATAATCAGTATCGGACCATGCGTTTTATTAACATTGATTCTTGTCATTTTAGCATTGGAATTCCCAGGTGATTTGGTAGCTATTTATTTGTTAATTGTAGCTCATTCAGCCTTGTGTATAGCGGATATGTACACGATGAAGATTGTATCATCTGCGCCCAAAAAAGCAAAGATAGCAGATACAAAAGAAGGAGTAATCATCGTGTCAGAAAAATAATTTTTGCTGGTTAGTAAGCCTAAAGAAGGTTGCAAAGAGTACTGCTTTTCCGATACAATAAGACAATAGGGTAAAAGGGGCATCAAGGTATAGAAAGTAGGTTTTACCAAAATGAGACGTCGGAAAAAAAAGCCACTTCTTATTGGAATTTTACTTGCGGTCGTTGTACTCGGCGTATTGACATTTTTCATAGTAGATAAACTATTTTTAATGGAAGATGAGCCAGTAGAAGTTACGCGCATCGATCCAAAACAAGAATTCATTGAGCTACTCGCCGGACATGCACAACAAATACAAGAAAAAGAAGGTATTTTGACAAGTATTACACTAGCCCAAGCCATTTTAGAGTCTGACTGGGGGAACAGCGGGCTAGCCACAGAAGGACGGAATTTATTTGGTATTAAAGGAAAGTATCAAAACGATTCTGTGATGATGCCGACAAAAGAATATGAGAATGATACGTGGGTGACCGTTGATGCTGCGTTCAGAAAATATCCAACTTGGTACGAATCATTAGATGATCACGCAAATCTCTTTTTAAAAGGAACATCTTGGGATAAAGACAAATATCGCGAAGTTGTCGAAGCAAAAGATCATCGAACAGCGGCCAATGCATTACAGAAATCTGGCTATGCGACAGATCCAGGCTACGCTAATAAGTTAATCGAATTAATTGAGCAAAGAAATTTACAGGCTTACGATAAAATTTATGACACGATTATTTCTAAAAAAGCGATGCACGAAACTGGTTCGGCAACACTTACAAAAAATACCGCTATTTGGTCTAGTCCACCTAAAACCAAAGGGGCAAAAAAGGTAAATGATATAGCTAAATATGGAAATAAAAAATTAGAAATTATCCAAGAAATGAATACCGAAAATGGGAAATGGTACCAAATAAAAGCAGGCTCAAAAACTCTAGGATGGGTAAATAAAGATGTGATTCGCATTAGAACGCCATAAAATTATGGCGTTTTTTTCATGTGTTCAAAAATAAAACATATCTAAGAAGTGGCTATAAATAGCGGTATAGATACATTTTGTAATATTATAAACAGAAATGACACATCTCTGTAACCTAAATGAAATACTATTTTTGCTAGAATGAACCCTGTTGATTTGAAAAGATGCATGAAAACAAAAATACTATAAAAAAAAGCAGAAAGAAGTGTAGAATAAATCGAATGAAAAAATCAGTTAAACGCAACGTAGCTATTTTAGGAACAATTGGAATGATGATGGGCACAGTTGGTATCCCGGTTAGCACATATGCGGCAGAACGAGAAAATAATTCATCTATAAGCTACACCAATTCCCAACAGAAATTTCTAGATAAAATAGTGCCAGATGCGCAGAAGCTTCAACGCGAGCATGGCGTTTTAACGAGTGTAACGATTGCCCAGGCTATTTTAGAATCAGGATGGGGAAAAAGTGGCTTAACACAACAAGCCAATAATCTATTCGGAATTAAAGGTAGCTATGAAGGCGAATCTATCACAATGAATACGAAAGAATTTTTTAACAATAGTTGGACAACGATAGATGCACCATTTCGCGAATACCCTAGTTATTATGAGTCACTAGAAGATCATGCCTTGCTATTTGTTAATGGGCCTTCATGGAATCCAAATAAATACGCAGGTCTTGTTGGTGAAGAAGACTACAAGAAAGTAGCACAAATCATTGAGGATGGCGGTTACGCGACAGATCCAAATTATGCAGAACAACTTATTGCAACGGTAGAAACATATGGCCTTGCGAAATACGATCAAGTTTACGATACAATAACAGCTAAAACAAGTCTATATGCATATGGACAAGTAAAGCCTAACGCCCAAGCAGCAGCGTGGAACATTCCAGAAACAATGAAAAACGCCACGCAAAGAGCTTCTTTAACAAACTACAAAAACAAAAGCTTACGACTAGTTAACCGAGCAAAAGTGAGCGACGGTTCTACATGGTACGAAGCAACACTTAATGGTCAAAAAATTGGCTGGATTAATGCGGCGAATCTAAATCTTCTGTATACGACAGCAATGGAACAAGAAGTAAACTTAATAAGAGGTGTTGAGAACGAGGCTGGTAAAATATACGCTTTCCCAGTCGTAGATAGCAGTACTGTTCGAGGCACACTTGCGGGAATAGATGAGGTACACGTTGATAGCCAAGCGGTTGTTAACAATAAGATTTGGTACCGTATCAATGACGGCGGCAAACGACTTGGTTGGGTTGAATCACCAACATTAAAATAATATATAGAAGAACTCGTATCCGAAAAAATAGTTGGATACGAGTTTTTTGATGCATTTAAAAGGATTTTACGGATGTATGTCGAATAAGAATATTATGAGTGTCTACAGAGTAATTACTAATTCCACAGGGCAATGATCGGATCCCATAACATCTGCATGTATCACAGCCTCCTCTATTTTATCCGCTATACGAGCTGAGACAACGAAGTAATCAATGCGCCATCCAGTATTCTTGGCACGTGCATTCATTCGATAAGACCACCATGAGTAGGCGTTCTCTAAATCTGGATATAAGTAACGGAAAGAATCGGTAAAACCACTCGCAAGTAAATCTGTAAATTTGCCACGCTCTTCATCAGAGAATCCAGCATTTCTACGATTTGTTTTAGGATTTTTTAAGTCGATTTCTTGATGCGCTACATTCAGGTCACCGCACATAATAACTGGCTTGTTCTGATCTAATTTTTTTAGATGCTCTAAGAACGCGTCTTCCCAATCCATTCGATAATCAAGACGCTTTAATTCATTTTGCGAATTCGGTGTATAAACTGTAATCATGTAGAACTCAGGGTATTCCAGCGTAATGACACGTCCTTCTTGATCATGTGCTTCAATGTCTAGACCGTACTGTACTGAAATAGGTTTAGTTTTTGAGAAAATGGCTGTGCCGGAATATCCTTTTTTTACAGCATAGTTCCAGTAATCATGATACCCAGATAAGTCTAAATCGATTTGACCTTGTTGAAGCTTTGTTTCTTGAACGCAAAAAATATCTGCATCCACTTCTCTAAAATAATCCATGAAGCCTTTCTTTTCTGCTGCTCTGAGACCATTGACATTCCAAGAAATCAATTTCAATTCCATCACTCCTTTGATATCTCTTATTATACCTCACAATAATTTTTAGGTATAATAAGAAGTGGGAGGTAGAAGATGAAATATATTATATTCTTAAGGGCAATAAATGTAGGTGGAACCCGTAAGATTAAGATGGCTGATTTAAAAGAAGCCTTTCTAAGCGAAGGCTATCAGAATGTCATCACTTATATTCAAAGTGGGAATGTTATTGCGGAAAAGGAACAAATGAATCATGAATTTGTTCAGCAAGAAGTAGAGGCGCTAATAAAAAAACATTTTGATTTTGATGTTCCGACTGTTGCATTGAAACTGCCTGAGTATGAGGAAGTATTAAGGCAGAATCCTTTTGGTGAAGAAAAAGTGATGGTTCATTTTCTGGATAAGCTACCCAAAAAATCTGCAATCGATAAGCTACTAGAGTTAAACGCATCAAGTCCAGATCAGGTTGCAATTGTAGGAAGGTTTTTATACGTATCTTTGAAGGCAGGAGTATCCGACAGTGCATATTCAAATAAATTCGTTGAGAAGGTATTGCAAGTAAGAGCAACAGCAAGGAATTGGAATACTGTGTTGAAGATGTTTGAGAAGTTCAATAATCTAAGTTAGGGAGGAAAGATAATGAAGAATGAAATAATGGAACGCTTTATAAAATATGTACAAGTAGATACACAATCCGATGAGGCTAGTTCAACGGTCCCAACAACACCAGGACAACTTGAATTGGGAAATATTTTGGTGGAAGAATTAAAGGCGATTGGCATGGAAGATGTTACGATGGATGCGAACGGCTATGTAATGGCAACCCTTCCTAGCAATACGACTAAAAAGGTAGCTACTATAGGATTCCTAGCGCACATAGATACAGCCACAGATATGACTGGTAAGAACGTATCCCCACAAATTCATGAAAATTTTGATGGAGAAGCTATTGTGCTAAATAAGGATTTAGGAATTATTCTTTCACCAGAGGCATTTCCAGAGTTATCTACATATAAGGGACAGACGTTAATCACAACGGATGGTACAACACTTCTTGGTGCAGATGATAAAGCTGGTATGGCCGAAATAATGGTCGCAATGAATTACTTGCTGCAGCATCCAGAGATAAAGCACGGACCAATCCGAGTAGCATTCACACCTGATGAAGAAATAGGCCGAGGTCCGCATCATTTTGATGTAGAAGCTTTCGGTGCAGAATTTGCGTATACGATGGACGGTGGCCCGCTTGGAGAACTAGAATATGAAAGTTTTAACGCAGCTGCGGCTCGAATTACATTTAAAGGCAATAGCGTGCATCCGGGGACAGCTAAAGATAAAATGATTAATGCCAATAAAATAGCAATGGAGTTTCATAGCCATTTACCAGCAGATGAAGTGCCAGAAAAAACCGATGGATACGAAGGCTTTTATCATTTAGTTTCATTAAATGGAGATGTGGAACTTGCGAAATCCCACTATATTATCCGTGATTTTGATCATGATGGATTCATTGCAAGAAAGTTACGAGTGTCTGAAATAACAAAAGCATTGCAAGCAAAATATGGCGATGAAAATATTGTTTTAGAAATGACTGATCAATACTATAATATGAAAGAAAAAATAGAACCTGTTAAAGAAATCGTTGACATGGCTTACAAAGCTATGAAGAATTTAAATATCGAACCAGACATTCGCCCAATTAGAGGGGGAACTGATGGCTCACAACTATCGTTCAAAGGCATGCCTACACCTAATATTTTTTCAGGTGGAGAGAACTATCATGGTAAATTTGAATATGTCTCTGTAGAAAATATGGTGAAAGCAACACAAGTTATTATTGAGATAGCACGTCTATTTGAGCAAGAAGCTGAGTAATACACAATCGCGTACGAGGAATTTTTCTCGTACGCGATTATGTATCATTTAGGGAATACAGAAATTTGTCCATTATCTAAAGTAATGACATCCACAGCTTGACAATAGAAGGAAGATAATTTTTCTGTGGTAAGCATAGTTTGGGTGGGACCGGAATCATACTTTTTACCGTCTTTCAGTAGTAAGGTGTGGCTAAAGCACGGTAAAATTTCTTCCGTATGATGTGTTACATAAAGAATAGTTGGTGTATGAGGAAGGTTAGAGATAATCTTAATACGATCTAATAGACGTTTCTTTGCAAAAATATCAAGACCTGTACATGGCTCATCAAGAATTAACAGTTTAGGTTTTGCCATAAGGGCTCTAGCAATGAGAACAATCTGCCGTTCACCCTGAGATAAAATAGCATAACGTTTGCCTATTAGTTCTTTCCCGCCACACTCTATCAAGATATTGCAAGCAGCCTCTCTTTCTTCGGCAGTTGTATCTTGATATAATCCGATACTTGCAAATTTTCCACTAACAACGATAGATTCAGCAAAATCATATTCTCGTAATTGTTGTTGCAGAGACGAACTCACCCAACCGATAGATTTTCGCAGTTCTGGGAGTGATGTTTCTCCAAATTTGTGACCTAAAACATTAAGTGAACCAGATGTAGGCCAAAGATAGCCATTCAGCAATTTTAACAAGGTAGTTTTTCCGGAGCCGTTTAATCCAAGAACAGCCCAATGTTCCTGTGGTTTAACAGCCCAATCAATCGAATCTAATAAAGTTTTTCCATCACGTTTTAAGTATACCTGATCGAATTTGAACATATCATCATTCCTCCTAGTAAGATATTGGGTCTTAACATCCATTTTACATAAAAATAAGAAAATTAGAAAATATAAAGCGAGGTATTAGAGCAAATGGATAATCACATTATAGACGAGGCCAAAGCATATATAAAAAAAGAGTTCACCAATGAAGGGACAGGACACGACTGGTATCATATTGAAAGAGTGTACCGAATGGCAACGTATCTTCAAAGCAAAGAAGGTGGAAATCTTACAGTTATTAAATTTGCTGCTTTGTTTCATGATTTTACTGATTCAAAGTTAAAGAAGGACACTGAACAGGCGCAACAACTTATGGAAGCATGGTTTAGAAATCACCATTTATCAGAAGAACAAATCCGGAGTATTCTATCAATCATAGAGAATGTATCCTTTAGTCACGAACGTGCTGGAACAGTAGAACTAGATTTGGAAAGCAAAATTGTCCAAGATGCTGATAGATTAGATGCAATTGGAGCAATAGGAATAGCCAGATGTTTTACTTATGGAGGCGCAAAAGGAAGGCCTATTTATAGCCTGGAAAATATGGAATCGAGTAGTATACAGCATTTTTATGATAAGCTTTTAATAATTAAAGATAGAATCAAAACAAACACAGCTAAGCAGATAGCTCACTCTAGGCATGAGACCATTTTGGCTTTCTTAAAAAGCATTAAAAATGAATGTGATATACAAATTTAATGAATTAAAACAAAACAGTTGCATTTTAGGAATAACTATTATATACTTAGAAAGTTCTCGAGTTGAGAGCACGAAAATATTAATAAAATAAGTTGTTGACACGATAATAACTTTTATGATAAGATATAAAAGTTGTGTTAAACAAAGTAATGACCTTTGAAAACTGAACAGAAACAAAGATAAAACCAATAGAGACAGTGATGTTTCTAGGTAAGAATCGCAGG
>NZ_CAUYTL010000017.1:0-61970 GCF_963575615.1 Listeria rocourtiae subsp. hofi
GTGGAATATTCGGTGACGGATTCAGATGGCAATACGACGACGAAAACGATAAAAGTCACTGTGAAATCGAATGAAAAGCCAGTCATCAATGCAGAAGATAAAACCATCAAAGTAGGCGATAAGTTTAATCCGCTAGAAGGCGTGACAGCGCACGATGCGGAGGATGGCGACTTAACGAAAGACATCAAAGTATTGCGAAATGAAGTCAATCCGAACGTGCCAGGAATTTACGAAGTGGAATATTCGGTGACGGATTCAGATGGCAATACGACGACGAAAACGATAAAAGTCACTGTGAAATCGAATGAAAAACCAGTCATCAATGCAGAAGATAAAACCATTGAAGTAGGCGATAAGTTTGATCCGAAAGAAGGTGTCACAGCGCACGATGCCGAGGATGGTGACTTAACGAAGGACATCAAGATACTAAAAAATGAGGTCAATCCGAACGTGCCGGGAGTCTATGAAGTGGAGTATGCAGTGACGGATTCAGATGGCAACACGACGACGAAAACGATAAAAGTCACTGTTATACCGAAAGAAGTATATCTTTTGACAGCAGACGAATATGAAATGTTTGACGATTACATCACTGGAACTAACTCGTCCAACATCAAAAAAGTGCAACTTGTTGTAGATGGTGTCGTTAAAAATACGACAGCAACAAATGGTGAAAACTACAAAATATGGGCTGCTGAATTCATCACTGACCCAAATCAGAAAGTTGAGATTTATGGGCTTGATGCATCTGGAAAAGTAGTTGCAAAAACAGACGTCGTAATTAAGAAAATCGAGACAAAGTTAACTGCAAATGACTACGATTTTGATCGCCATGATGAATATATTACTGGTACACATTCACAAGATATCGTAAAAGTAAAAGTTTTCGTGAATGGTCGTGATCGGATGACAGCGGCGACAAATAACGCTGGCAAAGGAAAATACAAAATCTACGCCCGTAAATATATCACTAATTTTACAGATGATGTGATGATTAAAGGCTTGGACAGAAACGGTAATGTTATTGCAGAGGTGAAAGTCAACATCGTGAAATCTCAAACATCACTGACAGCAAGTGACTTTATTATGACACTGGATGAGAATATTACAGGAACGGCGAGCAGTGATATTAAACAGGTAAAACTCAAGGTCAATGGCGAGATTGTAAATCAAATTGCTACCAAAGATGGCAGATACACACTTTATGCACAAGGGCTAATCATGAGCGAAAAGGATGAAGTATCAGTTTGTGGTTACAATGAAGAAGGTGCATTGCTTAAGGAAGTTCCTGTAAACGTTAAATATCTTATGGACGGAGCAGCAATAACTGCGAAACCTTATAAAATTGGTGACGAATTTATCACGGGAACTGCAACAGGTGGTGCGCATAAAGTTAATCTAGTTGTTAATGGCGAAACGGTTAACCATGCGTTTGTGACAGACGGTAAATACACGGTATATGCGCTTGGCTATATCAAGAATAGCACAGATAGAGTAGAAGTCGTATCGTATTCAAAATTAGGCTTCGAAATTAAGCGGACAACAGTGACAGTAACAAAATAATTTTTAGAGAAAATAAATAAACAAAGTCCACTAGGGGATTAGGAAAGAGGAACAGAATGAATAAATATGTAGTAGGTTTAGGCACATTAGCAATAGCAGGTTCATTATTTGTAGCACAGCCAGGAGATGTTATGGCACAAGAAAACACAACACAACGTAGCGAAATTGGGACATATGGCTTGAGTTTGCTAGCAAGTGGTGAGTTGGAAGGAAGATTGACACCGTACATCTTAGGTGTGCCGAAATCAGGTAATATCGCTGCGCATTATACGGCTAAATCGATTGTCAGCGTGGGTTTGTTTGATAAATCTAACTTGGTTGTGAAAATCCCAGATGAATTCAAATATGTCGCGTTACAAGATGAATTCAAACGGGCAATCAAAGGTAGTATCACATATCCAACAGGACTTGGCTCAGCAACACATGAATATACGGCGGGAGACATTACAATTTATGCAGATAGAATTGTCTTAAAAAACCCAAGAGCTAGCTATATTATCGGTTCTAAATTCAGCGCGGACCTTTCAATTGATTATGGTTCCATTTTAGACAAATATCCAAATATCCCAATTGATGAAAATCCATCTGGTTACTCTTTTGCGGCGGTACTTTCAGAAGATGCGATGATTGATTTCAACTTAATTGGCTCAAAAGAAGGTAAATGGGTAACAGAAGAAACAGCAGCAATTAGAAAATAAGGGAGTGTGGAGAAATGAATAAACGTCAAGTTCTAGCAGTAGGTTTGGCAGCTATGGTTGGTTTAAGTGCATTACAAGTCGATGGTGTGATTGCATCAGCGCAAGAGGTGAATTCAGGTGGTACAACAGATACGTTGCATATTTTAGCAGATAGCTCGTTAGAAGGCTCGCTTGCTAAATACATTCCAGGTGTGAATAATTCTGGTAAAGCGACGTTACATTACGAAGGCAAAAGCTTAGGGTTTGTCGACTTTGATAACGCGAATTTACTGATTAAAATTCCAGATGAATTCAAGTATATTGCATTACAAGATGAATTTTTAGGGGCGATTACGGGTGAAATTTCAACACCAAACGGCACGAAAAAAATTACACCAAGCGATTTGAAAGTTTTTTCTGATCGTGTTGTTGTCGAGTTTCCAAAGTCATTTTTCATTATTCAAGGAAAATATAAAGCAGATGTCGTGCTTGATTTCGGTAAAATTCTGAAAAAATATCCTAACATTCCGATTGATAACGCACCGTCTGGCTATCAATTCTCTAGCACGCTAGCTTTTGCATCCTCACCATGGGATATTATTGAAGACCCAATATTCGGCTCATTATCAGGCGATTATACTACAAATGAAACAGAAGCCATTGTGAAATAATTAGTTATAGGTTAGCAGAAAGTCGATAAGATGAATGAAAGATGTCTTATCGGCTTTCATTATGAAAAATAAGAGAGTGAAAACAATGAATCTAGGAAATTTGATACTTTATGATGTGATGGTTTATAGAAAAATTTGTTGCCTAGATACTTTGGAAAATTTGTATGAATCATGAAAATGACGTTAGAAACGTTTATATATTTGATTTGCTAAGCTATTTACCAATTCTGGCACCAATTATTTTTTGTTAAGCCACGGCATCAATTGTTAAGGAGAGGTAAGTACGAGATGAAGAGATTAATTAGTATGCTGTTAGTTTTAGTTATTTGTGCCAGCGTGATGCTTCCAGGTGTTGCAGGACAAGCGAGTGTAGATGCTGGGAATTTTGATATTGGTTTAGAAGTGTATGATGATCCGATTATTAGTAACGGGCAAGTGAATATGAAAGTTACGCTTAGTGCGGATGCGAACACGATTGTAGATGAGAATGGTTTAGTTAAAGTGACGATTCCGCGGGAGATTTTTTCATCGGGGGACTTATCGAATATTCATTCGGATGCTTTTACGTTTGACCATATGGAGAATCCCGCAAGCGATGACCCAGACAGTATTGCGGTATATGTCAAGCCTGACGCGAGCTATAATGAGGGGGGCGCTTGGTCAGCGTCCTTCCAACTATCCTTTCAAGCACCGTTATTGCGACCAGGAACAGAAATTAGCCCTGAGCAAACATTTGAAGTAACGTATAATGGTAAATCGGATTCACAAACGCTACACGTGAAAGTTGAAGAGGGTGGAAAACCAACTCCTTTTGAAAAGTGGTGGAAATCCGCGGTTGATTCGAATGGCATTGGTATTTTAGATGAACATGATTCTAGGTATAATATTTTTCATTTGGCAGTGAATGCATATGGTGATTTTGAATTAGGTGATGTGACAGTAACGGATCAGATTCCAGATGGTTTATCAGTGGAACAAAATCCAGCTACAACGCCGAACATCGAGGCAAGTGATTCTGCTACGGTGAAAGGGATCCGAATTGTAAAAATTGCAGCAGATGGTTCACGAAAGTATGTTACGAGTCAGTATAAAGATGCTATTTCGTTTGATGAAGCAACGCAGCAACTTGAGGTGAGCTTTAAAAATCTGGCGAAAACGGATTGTTTGTTGATTGAATATCGTGTGAATATGGATACAAATAAAGAGGTTTATAAGAATACAGCTACGATGAAAAGTACGAACATTGAAGATGTTTCGGGAAGTATTTTAGTACGTCCGGATAGTAATACGAATTTTAATAAAGTGTTGACAAAATCAGTGGATAAGGATTTATTAATTGGCGATGATAGCACGCTAACTTACACGCTAACATTGAGGGCGATTGCCGGTACGATTAAGGCTGGGCAAGTTTTTACAGATACGCTAGATAATCGCTTACAGTATCAAAAAATGTTGACGGGGACAGATTTATTTGACGTGAAACTCGATGGACAAACGTTGATGTTCACTGCCAAAACCGATATTGCGCTCGGTGAAAAAGGGGAAGTGACGTTCGAGGTAGACGCCTCGGACCTGCCTGTTGGCGAAACAGTGACTAATAAAAGTGAAATCAAGCTAGATGATAAGCAATATGACTCCAATACGGTCGCGACAAAACGAGTAAGCAATGGCGTTTTGATTCGAAAAGTGGACCAAGAGGACAGCGGTAAATTTCTAGCTGGTGCAACGTTTCAAATGCTGAATCAAGCGGGAGATGTGATTCGTGAAGGGACAACAAATGAGTCGGGGGAACTACTTTTCAAAGATGTCGAGCCCGGAGAGTACACTGTAGTTGAGACAGTAGCACCCGAAGGCTATATTTTAGATCCAACTCCTCAAACGATTAGCGTTGAAGCGGATAATTCGAAAATAATCGAGTTGCTCTTTAAAAATATGCGGAATGATGTAGGTTCTATCCAAGTTGAAAAAGTAGATGCAGAAACAAAAGATAAGCTATCTGGCGCCAAGTTCACGCTTACATCGAATCAAGAAACTAAAACAGGTGAGACAAATTCAGATGGCGAATTGCGTTTTGAAAATCTAGCTCCAGGCCACTATACTTTGGAAGAAGTAGCATCACCAGACGGATATGTATTAGACAAAACGAAAAGGGACATCGAAGTTATCAGCGGAGAAACAAAGGCTGTCATAGTAACCGTGGAGAATAATCGCGTAAAAGGCTCTGTTGCGCTGACGAAAAAAGATAGCAAAACAAAAGAAGTTCTTCCGGGCGTTGCTTTCCAACTTCTCGACGATAAAGGAAGCATCATTCAAAATCAGCTAATCACAGATGAAAATGGACAAATTAGGGTTGAAAATTTGGCATGGGGCAAGTATTTCTTCAAAGAAATCAAGGCACATGAAGGGTATATTTTAGATGAGCAGGAAGTTAGGTTCGAGGTTAACCAGACGAATGCTGACCAAACGATCGAACTAACAAAATTAAATGACAGACTAGAACCTAACCATCCTGAGAAACCAAATAAGCAACCGGAATTACCAACAACGGGTGATAAAACTTCGCCATGGGTGACATTATTCGGACTCATAGTATCTGTGCTAGGAATCCGAATATACGTGAAATCAAGAAAATAAGCGATAAGAGAAACTATCCATTGTGCCAGCAAAACGTTGGTATGGATAGTTTCTTTTTTTAGTCTTTTGAAGGGCTTGTTAGTTTATCATAGCAGCTTTGCAAATTTTTAATATCTACAGGTGTGGGAAACATGGAAATGCAGACGACCATCGTGCCACTCGTGAAAGAGAGTCCGGGAATATTAGTGACTATGATATCGTACATTGTAGCTTTTTTCTTGAAGGCAGATAAAGTGAATTCTTCTGTGATTGATATGTTGAATTTGTTATCGAATCGCACATTGAGCTCATCTTTAATGAGTTCCATGTGCTCAATGTCAGTATCTAGAAGTATACCAACATTGACGGCAGGTGTTCCTTGTTGCAAATGAACAGCTAGATTGCGCCAGTGTGTCAGCAACATATAAGTAAGTGAGTCTCTCCTATTTTTATTGTGCCCAGTGGTTCCAAAAATTTTCTTGAGTGCTTCGTTCAAAATATCATTAAAGTAGGGATGTTGATTTGTAATCCGGTTCACTAACACTTGGCTTGCATTATAAAGAATATAGTTTTCACTGGACAAATTAGTAGAAAGTGCAATCGTATTATAAATATTGAGCAAAATGTGCTCCTTATTTTCAATAGGAATATCTAGTCTATTGGATAAAGTATCGAGTAATTGTTTATTTTTTTCTATGGAAACTTTTATGGCTTCATCGCTAGTAGCTAATTCTTCGAGATGTTCGTAGTTAAATGCGAATTTGGTATCAATAAACACGCCAAATAAGCTGTAAGCGACCTGTTCTGTCAATTCAATTTTAAACACCGATTTAAAAAGACCAGTCAATACTTTGTTTTTTAAAAGAGAAGTGTCTACTCCTTCTGGGAATTTGGCGTCTTTCGCTTTTATGTGACCATTTCTTACGCGTGTAAGGATAACCATTATCCAAAGTCGTAGTCGGTTTAGTTCGCAAAAATCGAGTCGTTGGTCGTTCGTCTTAGCAACCCATGTAAGGATTTTATCAAGCGCCCCAACTTGTATTTTTGGGAAGGGGATGTTGGCGATGCCGTATTTTTCTTCTATGATGTGAATAATAAGGTTGCAAATCTCAGCTTCATTGCCTGTCAATAATAGCGGCTGTGAGCTGATTTTGATTTTCTTTTTCTTTAGTGTTTTGTTGAGATAAGAGATTGTTCTTCGAAGTGTGGAGCTACTGATGAATAATTTTTCAGATAATGAATCAATAGAATGACTTTCATTAAAGAAAATTTCTTCTATGAGTGAAAATTCTGTACTATCACGTAAAATAGCTGCGTACAAATAATTTATATTGTAATTCATCGGGATATACGTGTAAAAACCATTTTTGGATGACAAAATTTCGATTGGAGCTGCATAATCGTTTATTTGCTCAATATCTTTTCGTAGCGTTCGGCTATTAAAGCCTAATGTAAAACTTATTTTATCAAGCGTCATATTCTTATTTGAGTATAGCAAGTTGATAATTTTAAGATGGCGCAGATGCTGTTTAGATAGGCAGTTTTTCATTATAAGTTCCTCCCGTTTCTGATAGTTGGTAATTGATTTAAACGAATTTATAGCTATTTTGAAACTGTTGTCATGCATAACGTATAGTATATTACTATATGTTTTTCAAAAAATACAGGGCGAGGATACTAATTTGGAATATGAATAGACTTATAAAATACTTTAGATAACCTATTTCCAAATGATGAAGCTATGTTTTGTCAAAAAATGCATTTTCATGTGTGATTTTTGAACAGATTGAAATTGTAGACTATATTAAACTAACTCATGTAAGTTATGGAGCCATGGAAATATTTTGGTTACAAAAAATCTATAGAATTCGAGTGTGTAAAGATGAATGGAGATACAGTGTTTCTATGTAGCAGTGTTCATAGTTGGAATGGGACCAGGCTATATCATAAAACGGCGAGGTCTTTAGCGCAGGATGGTTACAAGGTTGAGCTTATGGCAATTGAGCAAGGTAAAAATATTACTAGCGAGCTTACGAATGTGCAATTGCGGATTTTACCGAAGAGAAAACGTTATTTCAGACCGTTAAATTGGTGGAAAATTTACCGAGCTGCGATAAACTCGAAAGCAGGTTATTTTCACTTTAATGATCCTGAACTACTTTTAGTGGCGTTGCTAGTGAGGGGGAGAAAAAAAGATGCTATTTTTATATATGATATGTATGAAAACTTCCCTAAAGCTATTCAATCGAAACCATGGATTTGGCGAGGAATGAGAATGCCACTCTCTAGAATGATTCGACAACTTGAGCGTAGGCTGTTGATACGAATGGATGCTGTCATATTTGCAGAACGTTCGTACAAAGTAGATTATGATTTTCTTAATTGCCCCAAGATTGATACATACAATTTTCCGACATACCAACCGCCTTTTGAGGTGAAAAGTGGAACCATAAAAAAATTAGTTTACATTGGAGATATCACAAAAGCTCGTGGCTTGATGGAAATGTTACAGCTGGCAAAATATATTAAACAACATTGGGGTACAGACTTTGAACTTGTTTTAATCGGTGCGATGGCTCCTGAATTAGTGGGTCAAATGACGAATTTCATACGTGAAAATGATTTACAGGAGCAAGTTTTCTGGAAGGGAACAATTCCATATGATGTTATGTGGGAAGAACTTTATGCAGCGGATATTGGTTTATGCTTGCTTCATCCGCTTCCTAATTACTTGAATTCACTCGCAACGAAGTTATATGAGTATATGGCTGCCAATGTGGCTATTGTTGCTTCTGATTTTCCCGATTGGAAGGAATTAATCGACGGTACAGAAGCTGGCGTTTGCGTGAATCCTTTGAATATTGAGGAGGTAGGTGAGGCTGTGATGCGACTATTAGATCGACCGGAGCTTATTGCGAGAATGGGAAGTAGTGGGCGTCATTATTTTGAAAAGTTCTATAACTGGAGCCATGAGGAGAAAAAGTTACTTGAATTGTATCAAAAGATGGGAAAAATAAATGAGGAAAGGTGCTTATAGATGCACACATTAAGTTTTAAAGATATTTGGAGTGTGGCTAAAAAGAACATTATTTGGATTACTGCAATTCCAATTGTTTTACTGGCGACGGTTTTCATTTTGTATTCTTATTTTATACCGAAGCAGTATACATCGAATGTACAGTTATTTGTCACGGTAAATGCGGACGGGGTAGCATCGCAAACGTATGAGTCGCTACTAATGACGCAGGGACTAACGGATACGTATGCGAAGTTGATTCAAAGTCCGAAAGTACTGAAAAATGTAGTGAAGGAAACGAAAGCAGTAGAGAGTTTTGAGGAGATACAGAAAAAAACAGCTGTGAATGTGGATGAGAAATCGCTCGTTTACAGCATCAGTTATAAGTCGGAAAATCCTGAAGAAAGTGCGCTTGTTGTGAATGCCATCGCGAAATATGCGTCGAAGGAATTAAAAGCGTTGGTGAAAGGTACGAAGGTAACAATCATTACCTCAGGCGAGTATGGGACGGCGATTTCGAATGTGAGTAAGTACATTATTACTTTCATCATTGGAATTATATTGAGCATTAGTTTTCTAATTATCGCTATTTTGCTTGATACGATAGTTACGAAGGAGGAGCAGTTAACTGATATGGGCGTGGTGGTTCTTGGAGATGTGCCGCATATTCGAAAAAGGAGGAGTAGAGATTGAGTACTTTGAAAAAGAGTCATGAAGATAAGTTGATGTGGGATAAGTTGCCTGTCACAGAAGTGAGGTCGGTTTTTTTTGAAAAGCTAAACTCGATTCAGTCTAGTATTCAGTTTTCTAATAATAAGGCACAGATTATTACAGTGACTTCGGCGCATAAAGGTGAAGGGAAAACATTCACGTCAATGAACTTGGCAGCTGTTTATGCAATGCAAGGAAAGCGTGTATTGATCATTGATGCGGACATGCATAACCCGCGATTGAGTAAGTCGTTTCAGCAAGTGAACAAACCAGGATTTAGTTCGGTTTTAACAGGTGTGGTTGACTACCAGGAAGCTGTACAGGAAACCGGGCTGGAGAACCTTTACTTTTTGCCGGTTGGACCGTTGCCACCAGCGCCGACAAAATTATTGAACTCCGAACATTTTCAAACTTTTATAGCGTGTGTTCGTGAAGAGTATGATCTTATCTTGTTTGATACACCACCGATTTTATTAATATCTGATTCGCGAACGATTGGTGCGGCAAGTGATGGCGTGATTTTAGTAATTAAAGCGGCTTACACGAAAAAAGCAGATATTTGTCGAGCGATTGATTTGATTGAGGCGAAGCAAGACAAGTTTTTAGGTGCAATATACAACGACAAGAAACTTAGCAAAAGAGAGATGGCGACGTACAGTTATTATTAGGAGAGAAGCGCGTGGAATGGTTGTAATGAAGGAAAGTTGGAAATTAATTATTTGCATGTTGTTGCTTTGTTTTGGCGTTGTGGCAAGTTTATTAAGTGGTATCGGTATTATTATGGCGATTTGTGTTTTGCTACTTGTACTTGTATTCATGCTTGATTTTAATAAGATAGAATACGCGCTTTGGATTGGGATTGTTGTGACTTCATTTTTTGGTTCCTATTTGGGGCTGCCGGGGAATAATAGTATTTTTCTTTTTCGGGTTTTGTTGTTATTGCATGTTCCGTTGTTCCTGTGGAAGTTGTCGCGGAATCGACTAGGTTATAGCAAAATGGAAAAAGTGATTGTGATTCTGATTGTGTGTTGGTTGTTTGGAAATGTGGCATCGATGCTTTGGGCGAACTATATTAGTGCGACGTTTCGTTATCTGTATTTTGTTTTTGAGGCAGGGTATTTGATTTTAATTACGCTTTACCATGTGCGCTCGAAAAAAGAGTTGATGGTACTTACTTATTTTATTAGTGCGGTGTATGGTTTTTGCCTTGTTATTGGCTTAATTGAGGTTTTGACGGGATGGCATATGAGTTTGTCGGGAAATGTATTGGAGTACACGCAGGAACGTCATAAATATCGACCAGCGGGGTTGCAGTATAATTACAATGATTTTGGAGCCTTTTTGGTAATGTTTTTGCCGCTGGTTGTGTGGGGCATTAATACGTGGAAATGGCGTGTTAAATACGTATTTATTGTTGCGGTTGTAGGATTAAGTGGCTTTTTAGTCATCAATACGTATTCACGTGTTTCGATGGTGATTTGGATAATTGAGGTTGTTTTGCTTTTAATCCTGTGGTTTAGGGTTTGGGGTGTGATTGCCTCGGTCGTTGGGTTGCTGGCAATTGTCTCGGTTAACGTATTGCACTTAGGGGCTGAGAATAGTAGCTTATTCACGGATGTAATCTCTGCCTTTACAGAAAAAGGTGGGTCAACTAATGAGCGCTTGATGATGTATCAAAAAACATTACAGATTATTAATGAATCGCATTTTTTAGGCGTTGGTGTTGGGAATGTTCCGATTGAATTGAATAATTCCATTATGGGTCATGGGACGATGGATAATGCGTATCGTGCACCACATAACTTTATTTTAGAATCGGTTGGAAATATTGGATTGTGGTCGTTCTTTTTATTCGCGGTGATTGTGATGATACTGATTCTAAGTTTGAAATATCTTTTCGTGCATATGAAATACGGCTTTTTTGCAGTCGTCCCGGTGCTAATTATTGCTGAATTCTTGAGTGCATCTGTTGGGATTAGTACGATTATCGAGATTCGCTTTTTGTGGATTGCGTTAGGGATTGCGCTGGCGATTGTTAGTAATCAAGCTTTTTGGAGGAGAGATGGTGAATGGGATTTTTAATCGGGCTGGCTGTGGTTGTGTTGATAGGTTTTGCCGTAATTGGCTTTTATAGCTGGTTTTATAAGTCACGGCGAATTGTAATTTTGAAGGAAATGCTGGAGAAAAAGCAGGAGTATGCGCATAACATTGAGGAAAATAAGATTGTGATAGCTGGTGGTAGCGAGGTTTTATACAGTTTTGATACGGATTTTTTAAGTGAACATTTGGGGGTTCCGGCGGTTAATTTGGGTTCTAATATTGGTTTTGGTGCAGGGTTTATTATTGATCAAGCGAAACTGTGTTTGAAAAGTGGTGATACGTTGGTGTTATCGCTGGCTTACGGATTGTATCATCGACCGCTGTATGATGTTTTTGCGTATGAGTATTTTCGGATGTATGAACGTGGGCAATTGTATCGATTCACTTGGAAAGAACGCGCGTATTATTTGATGAAAAATTTTGTGTTAAATGGGCGTTTCGAGGAAAAGTCGTTTGATATGAGTCCGTCGGGATTTTACAGAAATATTCGTGGTTGTGAATTGCCTAAGCATAAAAAAATACCGCTTCAGTTTTCGGAGTTTGAAGAGAATGCGGTGACGGAAAATTTGCTGGCTTTAAAAAAGTATTGTGAGCTACATGGTATTGACTTATATCTCACATATCCGGATACGGTGTATTTTGAAACGTATGAGATGGATCCCTTTTTCGGAGAGTTGGAGGCGTTTTTAAATCGATATTTTAACGTGTTAGGGAGTGCTGGGTTATATATGTATGATTCGGAATATTTCTATAACTCTGTTTATCATGTGAATCGAGAAGGGCAAGCAGAACGTACGAAAAACGTTTTAAAAGAGTTAGGAAGGAGGTCGACTCGTGGACAAAAAGCGGTGGACAATTGGCCTAGTTAGTGTGATTATGCCGTGCTATAACGGTGAAATGCATCTTCAAGAGGCGATTGATAGTGTAATCAAGCAGAGCTACCAAAACTGGGAACTGATCATTATTGACGATGGTTCAACGGATGCGAGTCGGGAGATTGTGGCCGATTATGCTAAGCGAGATAAGCGAATTTTGGCGGTAGATTCTGCTGGAAATGAAGGTGCTGCTGTAGCTAGAAATAAAGGTATTTCGTTGGCAAGTGGTCAATATATTGCTTTTTTGGACAGTGATGATTTTTGGGCGACGAATAAGTTACAAGAGCAGGTAGCTTATATGAAAAGTAGGGATGTTGGATTTACGTTCACAGCGTACCAAAGTATAGATGAGACGGGCGTTTTGAAGAAAGTTATTAAGGTTCCTGAGATGATGACGTATCAAAAATTACTTCGGAATACGATTATTGGTTGTCTCACGGTGATGCTGGATCGGCATATTGTTGGTGATGTCGAGATGCCAAAACTCCGGTCGCGGCAAGATACAGCGACGTGGTTGGGGATTTTGAGAGAGGGGCATGTGGCTTACGGAATACCGACTGTATTGGCTTATTATCGCGTTGTTTCAGGATCGCTATCGAGCAACAAGTGGAAAATGGTAGGCGCGAATTGGCGTATGTATCGCGAAGAAGTGGGGCTACGACCTTTGCATGCCTCGTATTGCATGATTGGGTACATGACGAATGCAGTCAAAAAGAGAATTTTTTAGGGATGTGAAATGATGGAGAAGATAGTAATGGCGGGCGTTGGCTATGTTGGATTAGTGACAGGGGCAAGCTTGGCGGATACTGGGAAAAACGTTTTGTGTGCTGATATTAGTGAAATGAAAATTGCTCAATTAGATAAAGGTGTGTCACCGATTTATGAGCCGGGGTTAGAAGAGCTGATACAGCGCAATGTGGAGAAAGGTACACTGTGTTTCACGACAGACATGAAGGCGGCCTATCAGCAGGCGGATGTCATTTTTATTTGTGTTGGAACGCCTGAGGAGCTGGATGGGTCGGCTAGTTTGAAGTTTATATATGAGGTAGCGGAGGATATCGCTATTTATGCGCGGGAAAATACGCTGATTGTAATGAAATCAACGGTTCCAGTGGGGACGAATAGACAAGTTATCGATTATATTAATGCGCGCCGAAATGCAACAGAACAACTAGAGATAGTATCGGCTCCAGAGTTTTTGTCACAAGGTACGGCGGTTAAGGATACGTTAGAAGGTTCTCGCATTGTTCTAGGTGTTGAGACTGAGAAGGCAGAACAGCGAATGCGCGAAGTTTACGCTGGGTTCAATCAGCCTTTTGTTGTGACGGATTTAGTAAGTGCGGAAATGATAAAGTATGCATCGAATGATTTCTTGGCACTAAAGATTTCTTTCATTAATGACATTGCAAACCTATGCGAAAAATTAGGCGCGAATATCGATGGTGTAACAAGGGGTATGGGGTTTGATCGACGAATTGGCAAGGCGTTTTTGAATGCAGGTGTTGGTTACGGAGGTTCTTGTTTTCCGAAAGATACGAAGGCGCTATATCGGCTCGCAGAAGATGCGGGTTATGAGATGCGCACTGTCAAAGCGGCGATTGACGTGAATCAGGCTCAAATTTATAAACTATTGCATCAGGCGAATGCGGATTTTGGCGGTTTTGCGGGTAGAAAAGTGGCTGTGTTGGGGTTGACGTTCAAGCCGAATACGGATGATTTGCGTGAATCGCCAGGGATTTGGAATGTGTTGGAGCTAGTGAAGGCTGGCGCGGATGTAACTGTGTATGATCCGATTGGGATGGATAACGCACGGCGGGTGCTAGGCGATAGTGTTGCGTATGCGGAATCGGCGTTAGCGGGCGTTACAGATGCAGAAATATGTTTTATTTTTACGGAATGGCAGGAAATCGTTGCTTTGACGCCGCGTGATTTTAGCGAAAAAATGCATCGTGCGCATGTTTATGATGGTAGGAACTGTTTTGATATCGCGTCGATGAGCGGTGTGCATTATGTGTCGGTAGGACGTCCAGAAGTGCAGAATGAGCAGCTGGAACTATTGAAATAAAGGAGGCGTAACTGATTATGCTGATGAGTAAGCTAATAAGGACGGGTTATTGTAGCAGTAAACGGATAGTAGATATTATTGGTTCTTTCATTGCAATCGTGCTTCTCTCACCCATTTTTTTGATAGTTGCTATTGCGATTAAGCTAGAAGACGGTGGCTCGGTTATTTTTAAACAAGAGCGTAGTGGGGAAAATGATACGCCGTTTGTGATTTATAAATTCAGGTCGATGACAGAGCAGGTAGTGAGTAGTTCCAGTGGCGAATACACTTGGGATAACGGTGTTCCGGACACGTTTGTTTTTAAAGATACAGGGCAACAAGACGCGCGCGTGACGAAGGTTGGAAGCTTTATTCGTAAATTTAGTATTGATGAGCTACCGCAATTTGTAAATGTGCTATTTGGCAGTATGTCGCTTATTGGGCCACGTCCAGAGATTGTACCGATTACATCTTGTTACTCGGAAAGGCAAAAACAGCGCTTGATGGTGAAACCGGGTATTACTGGCTGGGCTCAGATTAATGGCAGGAGTGATATTAACAACGGAGAAAAAATTCGCCTGGATTTAGAATACATTGAGAAACAAACGGCGATGCTAGACATAATTATTTTTTTCAAAACGGTATGGTTGGTCATAGCGGGGAAAGGATCGGTTTAATGACAAAACGGCGAATTTTAATGTTATCAAGTGATTTTCTACCGAATATTGGAGGTGTTGCGGCTTACGTATATGAGGTCAGCAAGCAGCTTTTGCAGGAGGGACACGAGGTAACGATACTTACAAAATATGATGGTTTCGGCTGGCAAATTAGAGAAGAAATATTAGATAGATTGCGTGTAATTCGAGTTCCGTTTGCACCAGTTAAAAAATTACAGGATTTGGAGTACGTGGTGCGAACACGGAAGATTATCAAGGATTTAATAGCGCGCGAGGCGATTGATATTATTCATTGGCACACGCTGAATAAGGATGCCAAAGTGATGCGAGGTATTCAGTTTCCCAAAGGCGTTATTGTGCATACGAATCATTTCGTTTGGTTTCGGGAGATGTATCGGGCTGGCCAGTTTGCGAAACTGCAACGGATGATTCCTTTCACTGATCATATTATTGCGCCGAGTCATGAAATCGAGGAAATGAGTCGAGCTGTTTTTCCAGATGGCGGGGTGACGCGAATTCCAAACGGTGTCGATCCAACGAGTTTTTATCCAGATGGGACGCTCGGTGCCAAAACTAGATTAGATTACGGCATTCCAGATGATCACACAGTAGTGGTGACGACTAATCGGATGTCTGAGGAGAAAGGGATGGGTTACTTAATCGACGCAATCCCGGAGCTACTTCAAAAATACGAAAAATTGAGCTTTATCATGGCTGGCGATGGTCCTGAGCTACGTTATTTTGAGGGGAAAATTAGTGAGAGCACGCGAAACAATCCACGTGTTCATTTTCTTGGTCGAATTAGAAACAATGATATTTTACCGATTGTAAATGCTGGCGATATTTTCTTACAAACGTCTTTAGAGGAAGGTTGCAGTATTTCTGTTTTGGAGGCGATGGCTTGCGCGAAACCAGTTGTGGCAACGTTGGTTGGTGGGAATCCAGATATTGTACGGCACGATGTTACGGGTGTGATGATTGCGCCAAAATCGAGCAAAGCGGTAGCGCAAGGCTTAGAAAAACTGATTTCTAATCCAGATAAAGCGACTTTATATGGTGAAAACGGCAAAAAAGCGGTGCATGAAGAACTAAACTGGGAGCAGCTGACGAAGCGTATAGTCGCGCTTTATAATGAGTCGCTAGCGCAGAAGCTAGGATGAGTAAGCAGAAAATAAACTATATCTTAATGATGCTGTATCAATTCTTTATGGTAATCACGCCACTAATGACAACGCCTTATGTAGTACGAGTTTTAGGTCCAGAAAAAATTGGTGAAGATGCATATGCCAATTCCTTTGTGCAAATGTTTTTAGTGTTCGTCATGTTAGGAATTGCAAGCTACGGTAAAAAAGTCATTGCAACTGTAGATAGTGAATTTGATGGGAAGCCGGATAGCCAGGAGAAGCATAAAAAAGCTTTAAAAGAACAATTTGGTGGCGTTTTTGGCATTCAATTTTTGGCGATGTGGAGCATGCTCGTTTTGTATTTATTACTCGTTACGTTGTTTTTCCAAGGCAGTATCGTTTTTTATCTGTATGGATTTATGATTATGGCGTATGGATTTGATATCTCGTGGTACTTTATCGCGCGAGGACAACTCAAGAAAATCATGACGCGGACAGTATTAATACGCATCGTAACGATTACGAGTATTTTTTTGCTAGTAAAAACGGAAAATGATCTTTGGATTTATGTGTTGGCTAACTGTTTGCTACTGCTACTAGGGCAAGTGTACATTTGGTTTTACCTGATCCGTGAGTTAGGCGGGTTGTCGATTCGTTTAGGAAGTTTGAAAAAGCATGTCAAACCTATTCTCATCTTGGCGGTTATACCGGTTTCAGCGATGGTTTACATATCAGTAAATCGAGTCGTTCTCGGGGCTGTTCAAGGTGAGGTGGAAGTCGGCTACTACAATCAGGCATATAAGCTGTATACGATTGGGTTATTATTCGTTCAAGCATTGGCGGCTGTGCTAATGCCGCGACTCGTTCATTTTTATGAAACTGGGGAGATAGAGCGATTTAAGGAAATGATAGCCTTTTTCTTTCGCTACATTTGCGCCTCTATATTGCCGGTATGCCTAGGTATTGTAGCTGTTTCCACTGCGCTTATTCATGTTTTCCTAGGTGTTGCTTTCATGCCTGTTGTACCGGTAATTATTATTCTCATTTTGTCGTTGTTTTTAGCAGCGATGAGCGATTTGTTCGGGATGCAGATTATGGTGATTCGCGGTCAGAACCGAGCGTATGCTTATTCGGGAATTATCGGTTCAATCGTTAGTTTTGGCTTTAATTTATCTATCGTAACAGTGATGGCAAGTGAAGGCACGGCGCTAGCTTTCCTAGTCGGGAATTTAGTTATTGTGTCGATTCAAATGTATTTTATTAGAGATTTGTTAGGTTTGAAGCAGATTATCAAAATGATGATGCCGTACTTACTATATAGTTTGGCGATGATGGCTTGTATTTTGGCAGTCCCGCACATTTATTCTGGCCCACCGTTTTACACACTAATAGTTCAATGCATCGTTGGACTGGGGAGTTACTTGGTGATTTTGTTCATCAGACGTGATGATATTTTGCATTACGTCATATCTAGTTTTCGAAAAAAACAATTGTCAAAAGATAAAAGGATGGAAGAGATATGAAGGCTAATATATCAAAGGAAGCAAAATTACAATTTCTTGATGATTATTTTGTATCAACGAAAGAAGCGGTAGATATGTTACAAATATCAAAGCAAAGTTTCTACTCGCTTGTCAATCGCAATAAAATTCAGCGGGTTAACAAGTCAGGAGTAGTGCTTTATTTTAAAGATGAGATTAAGGAACGATTGAATTCTCAGGAAGACTTGAGATATAAGTATCGTCCTTTTGATTACAGAAAATAATGAAAGAGGTTTAACTATGACAACGGTTTTAATAACGGGAGGATTGGGCTTTATCGGCTCGCATTTAGCTAATCGACTAGCTAAGGAGAACAAAGTCGTGATTATCGATAATTTATCTACAGGGCGAAGAGAAAACGTAACGCCACATGAGAATATCACAATCTATGAAGGAGACATTACAGATAAAAAAATAGTTGCGAGTATTTTTCAGGCTTATCAATTTGATTATATTTATCATTTGGCTGCTGTTGCCAGTGTTGCTGAATCGGTGGAAAGGCCCCACGAAACGGTTGAAATCAATTTTATGGCGACGGTTTTGTTGTTGGAACACGCGAGGAAACAACAGCAAGAAGTGAAGCGTTTTGTGTTCGCCTCATCGGCGGCGGTCTTTGGAGATGAAAAAACGATGCCTAAAACAGAAATGTCACCTGTAAAGCCGTTAACTCCTTATGCTATTGATAAATTGGCATCAGAGCAATACGTGCTTGCATACAACTCGCTTTATGGATTGAACACGAGCGCGGCCCGGTTTTTCAATGTATATGGGATGCGACAAAATCCAGAATCGCCGTACTCAGGCGTGATTTCACTTTTAACAAAGGCATTCGTAGAGGAAAGCTCGTTTCAGATTTATGGAGATGGTAGCCAAACGCGTGATTTTATTTTTATAAAAGATGTAGTAGATGCTTTGGTATTAATTGCAAGTCGTGAGGAGTCTAACGGTGAGGTGTATAACATTGGAACTGGTCAGCCGATTTCACTCAATGATTTAATTGGACAATATCAAGTCGTGACAGGAAGAGCGATGGAAGTATCACATTTGCAATCACGACGCGGAGATATTCGAGTTTCGCTAGCCAGTATTGAAAAGTTAAAACGCTTAGGATTTGAGCCGAAATACAGCATTTACAGAGGGCTAAGAACCTATTGGGAAAATTGCTAGAAATGAGGTGTAAAAGTTGGAAAAATTAATCCGATTTTTGACAGAAGATCATTATTTGAAAAGCGTCTACACAAAAGTGATGGAGTGGAAGCAAGGCGATGTGATTTATTGCAACGGCTGGGATAAGGGCTCTGTTGGGTGCATTACGAAAGGCCAAGCAGTTATGCGTTCTTGCCCTGAAGATGGGAGCCCGATAGTCACATTTTTAGACCAATATGACTTATTAGGCGTCGAGAATTTAATGGAAGAAGCGACAGAAATAAATAGCGGAGTTTATGAGGTTATCGCATTAACAGATGTGACAACATTTATTGCCAAGCGAGACTACTACTTAGATCATATGTATGCCAATCCAAAGTATTTTCACTGCGTATTGTCGCAATTAGCTAAGAGAAGCTTGGCACCACTAGTTTGATATGTGTATTATTTCACGACCAAATAGTACGTAGTCACATGCATAAATTGGCGGGATTATAAATGACAGGTAGTATAGAATTTTATTTGGGTCTGAAAAAACGTTAAGCATTTTATATCGAATATCTCGCATGGAGAGACATTTGATTAAAATATAAATTACAATTCAAAGGAGATAACAATGAACCAATCGAAACACGTAATTTTGAAAAAAGCTGTTGCTATGAGTGCAGTAGCAATGATGACTTTGCCAATGATTTCTAATGTAGCGAACGCAGAAGAAGTAGCAACAAAGACTGAGGACAAAGTACAAGAGAAGCAAGTACAGGTTATTCACCCGAATCAAAAGCAAGAGGGCCATAAAGAAGTAAGCGAAAAGCAGGTTGCAACACCGTATCTTAGTGGAGGAACAGGATTTTCTAATAAATTCGAAGCGTTGAGAAATGAAGATGGTATTTTGAATATCAAAACGGCGTCGAGTGCTCTCATTAGCATTGGCGTTGGGGTACAAACAAAAACAACATTTAAGATTGATCCTGAAATTGCAAAGCCATTCTTTTCGACACCAAATTGGAAAGACTATGTTAGCGGAACAGTTGATAGACTAGGGACATGGGGAATCGGTAATAGTAAAATTCAAATGCAAGAATTGTTGACAAAGAAAACAGGTTGGGGTAAGGGGGATGATAAGGCATTTTACGATGAAGCGAAGCAGGAGCTTATTATTCTAACACCTAAATATGTAGCGGCTGCAACACAATACCAAAACGTAGATATGAAAATTGATTTAGGCAAATGGAGTAAAGACACAGGTCGCCTAGTAGAGAATAAATTGAGTTACAAGTTTAACATGGTTAGTAAGCCGAATGATTTAGCTGCTAACTGGTCATGGGGAGACGCTAATTCTGTTTTAATGGGAGTTCCTGATAATAGTTGGGTAGAAAATCATGTCGATCCAACTACACTAGAAACATCAGATAATCACACATTTAAAGGAAATGCAACGCAAAATATGGCTAATCGTCACCCAGCCGATTTTTCAATTTCTCTAACGGTAAACGGTAATGATTATAAAAAAGATGTACAAATAAACGAAGACGGAAGCTGGGAATATGATTTCGGTAGCTATTTAAAAGATGGTGATGTTGTTGGTGCAACCGTTATTGCAACTGAAAAAGAAGCACATGAGAATGAAATAATGGATATTAACAAATCTAAAGAGGTGAAGTATACAGTCGGCGAAGACAGCACGCCTTGGGAAGATTGGAATATAGTAGAACCAACAATTTCTGATGCTTACGATGGTGAAACGATGATTACAGGTGTCATCCCAGAACAAAATTACCAAAATAATCGCACGTATAGTTTAGTTGTAAAAGTGAACGATAAAGAAGTGTATACACAAGATGATATCGAAAAAGGCGTATACAATGCCCCGATTTTTGGTGCAAATCTAGTGAAAAATGACAAAGTCGAGGCTTATATTATTGGGCATGAAGCAAACAAAGAGGATAAAACAAGCCAAATCGCATCAATTATCGTAAAAGACAATAAAGATGAGCAAGCAGATTGGGATAAATGGGAAGTAAAGCCAGCCATTCTAAATGACGTAGTATCTGGTGACCGCTTTATTACTGGCCTTGTACCTGCTCAAAATAAATTTAACGGCAGAAATTACGAAGTCCAAGTAACAGTAAATGGGGAACAAGTTGGCACAAAGGCCTTCTCATTTGACGGCGGAGAATACACTATTGCGTTAGATAAAGACTTATCGTACAAAGACGAAGTAAAAGCAATCGTCATCGGCCATGAAGCAAACGAAAAAGACAAATCCAGTGAAGAAACGACTAAAATTGTAGCCGATAAAACAGGCTGGGAAGATTGGAAAGTTGAGAACCCAACCATCTCTAAGCTAACAGAAGGCGACAAAAAAGTAACAGGTCAAGTTCCAGTGCAAGACGAAGAATTTGGACGTACCTACACAATGGATCTATACATCAATGGTGAAAAAGTCGATACAAAAGAAGTTCAATCAAAAAGCGATTATGCATTTGAACTAACAAAACCACTCGAAAAAACAGATACAGTAGCTGTTGAAATTACAGGACACCAAAAAAATTATGAAAGCAAGATGAGCGAACGAATCACAGCAAATGTAGAAGCTATTGTAACGGCGCTTACTGGTAACGACTACAATTTTGATGCCCATGATGAATATATCACTGGTACACACTCCCGTGATATTAAGAAAGTCAAAATCTTTGTCAACGGTCATGATTACCAGACAGCAACAACAAACAATGACGGTGAAGGCAAGTATAAAATCTACGCTCGCCAATATATCACGAAATTTACCGATAAAATTGTTATTAAAGGCTTAAATGCAGACGGACAAGTAGTCAAAGAAACACCAGTAAATATCGTAAAAACGCCAACAAGCCTAGAAGCAAGTCCGTTCGTCTTAAAACAAGATGAGCTGATTTCTGGAACAGTCAGCGATGATGTAAAGAAACTGAAGCTTGAGGTCAATGGTGAAATTGTCAACCAAGTAGCGCCGAAAGATGGTAAATTTGAGATTTATACAAATGGATACGTGAAAGAAATGACTGATAAAGTAAAAGTAATTGCCTACAATGATGAAGACGTACTGCTTAAAGAGGTTACTATCACTTTAGATGATGCCTCGAAAAATTCAGCGCTAACATATAATCCGTACAAACTAGGTGATGATTTACTAACAGGAACTGTTTCCGAAGACATTGACAAAATCAAGCTAATCGTTGACGGCGAAACGCTAAATAATGTTTATACGAAAAACGGCGAATTTTCAATGTACGCACTAGGTTTTGTAAATGCCAACAGTAAAAAAGTTGAATTAGTCGGTTACTCAAAAGCAGGTTTCGAATTAAAACGTATTACAGTAGAAGTTCAATAAAATAATTAAAACCGTCCACTAAGTCATGTTTTAGGTGGGCGGTTTCTAAAGAGGAGTAAAGAAATGAAAAAAATGATTGTAACACTATCGATATTAGCAACAACACTAGGCTTAGCAGGCTGCGGCACAGAAGAAAAAGCCGAAACAGCGAAGCCCAACAACGAAACAAGTAAACAAGTACAAAAAGTAGAAGAAAACAGCAAACAAACCACAAAATCAGAACTAAATAAAGAAAAAATTATGGGAGGTATCGCTATTACACCTCAATCTTTTCAGGCAATACAAGACGATAGCATCAACACAGAAGCAGACCAACTCGTCAAAGTAACAGTAAATGTGAAAAACAACAGTAAACAAGAAACCGGAATCAGCTCCGCACCATTTTTCCTAAAAAGTAAAGGCGGTAAAGAGCTTCAATTTTACGGCGAGTTAAACGAATTTGGCACTACAATCGCACCTGGGAAATCGGTAAAAGGCGAGATTTACTATATTGCGGATAAAAAAGCAACAGACTATGATCTAATTTACAACCCAGGTGTGGTAACTAAAGAAAAAAATGATAAGAGCCGTAGACTAGTTTGGGAGTTAGGGAGTACCAATAAATAACTTTTAAACTGATAATGATAGCTATATAGAATGGAGGTGAGTAGATATTACGTATACTTGCCAAGTGGCTCAAAATTAGAAGGTCCCTTAGTTGGCAAGTATTAAGAGCACAGTGTGGTGCTTTGAATTTATGAAGAAAAGGGTGGTTTTATACCGATGAAAAAAACAGCAAAAAAAATAGGAATAGTTGTGCTCAGTTTAGGTTTACTTATTACTACTGTTTACAACCCCCTTCAAGCTAGAGCAGCAGATGAAATTAATTCTCAAAAAGCAAAAACTATTAACCCCGGTTTTAATAGTGATGTGAATGCAAAAAAATATTTAACTCCACAGCAACTGGAAGATTTGCAAAAAGCTATGAAGGAGAATGCTGATTCCAAACAAGTTAGAGCAAAAGATTTCGATCCGTCTATCACATCATTAACATTAAAATATACGGGTAAACATGATTCGAAAGCCGATGGTGCTTTTGTGCATACACCTAACTCTGATGATCCTTATAGCGGTGTGGTTAACTATAAAGTACGAATAGGACTTCAGGGTAAATTGAATGGTAAAAATATGATTTTACCTAACGGCCCTGAATTTATAAAAGATTATGAAAATGGTAATTTTGGTGGAAGAGTCAACATACGTTTTCCAGAAGGGACAGATGCACGTTCTATGTATCAAACAATAGACTGGGGAAAAACGAGTGCAACTTCTAAATTCACTATACGAATTTTGGGTATTAGTACACTATTTTGGGATGTAAAGTGGCCTGTAAAGTTTAACCCTAAGACAGTTCGATTCGATTCTAGTAAGCCAAATGAATTTTCCATCATGGTTGATGGAGTCAAGAAATCCGAAGTTAGTGAAAGCGAATGGAATAAATACGATCCGATAAGTGTATATGCTGCTTTGACAGCTGCTGGGCTAGCTCATGTGGGAGATATGGATGGCTATGCAGATCTTAAATTAGCATTTGATCTTAATAAATATTCTGGAAATACTGATGACATGACAACTGACAAGGAACTCACTAGTAAAAGATTGCCACCTAGTAAAGATAGATTGTTGAATATAGACTTCTTTCTCCAAGATAGAACAGCATTAATAGCTGGCGAAGCAGGTACTAAGAATATTTCTGAGGCTATTACTAAACCTGGATTCGAGCATGCGAATCAAAGTCCATTAGGTAGTAAAGTTTCTACTTGGAGTGATTATCTATCTATTTGGGATAGTAATGATATATATAATACTCAACTTCTTCCTAACGCTGAAGTTGAGGGAATTAACACAGCATTACCAGGTAAATCTATTTTTGATAGAAATTTAACAGTCAAGGAAAATGATGATTTCAATAAATTTGAAAGTAATAGATTCAATCGAGTAGTTAATTATTTCTCAAAAAAAGAATCACAAGATGATCCGCAATCTGACATTGCTAATCTTGATGTGAAACATGCACCACAAGTAATCCCGAGCGATGTTGAAACACCAGTAACTTATTCTGGAGTCGCAAATTATTACAATGGTGACACACGAGTTCTAATTCCCAATGTGTTAAATGTGACGAATAAGTCCAGCGTAGAGACAAATTTAACAGCAAATACCTACAAAATCTCACCAAGCAATCAATATGTCACAGGAACGCACTCCAAAAACGTAGACAAAATCAAATTATTCGTTAATGGTGCGGATCGCATGACAGCTGCGGCAAATAACAACGGTGAAGGCCGATACAAAATCTACGCATACGATTACATCAAAAATGCATCAGATAACGTTGTAGTAAAAGCGCTAGACAAAAACGGTACGGTCATCAAAGAAACAAAAGTAAACGTTGAAAAAGGTGAAGACGTACAAACCTATCTAACAGCAGATAACTACAAAATCGCACCAAATAGTCAATATGTAACTGGTACACATTCAACAGATGTCGATAAAATCAAGTTATTCGTTAACGGCTCAGATCGTATGACAACTGCTGCTAATAATGGCGGTACGCAAGGGACATATCGCATTTACGCTTATGATTTTATCAAGAGTACATCGGATAATGTCGTAGTAAAAGCGCTAAATAAAAGTGGACAAGTGATTAAAGAAACGAAAGTAAACATCACACAAGACACTGGTCTAATTACAGCAAGTAACTTTAAAATTAGTACAGATGAGCTAATTAGCGGAACATTTACAGGTAATATCGCCGTTGTTAAATTATACGTTGATGGTGTTGCTAGAAATCAAGTAAGACCAAGTGGTTCAAACTATTCTCTTTACGCAGCAGGTTATGTCACTTCTACAAGCCAAAATGTAGTCGTTACAGGTTTCGATGCAAATGGAATTCAGGTAGCGTCACAAAAAGTTAACGTACTTAATTAATCGTACGTATCTATCAAATCAACAAAAAGGAGTAAGAAATCTACGTCTCAGATTTCTTACTCCTTTTCAATGCGACCAGCATGCGAAAGTGCTGGGCCGTGAGAGTCGACAAAGAACTGTTAGCTTAAAGTTCCGTGGGCGCAATTTTTTGTATCCATATTATATGAAATATTAAAGTGTGTAATGCTATTAAAGCGCAATCTTAGTTGAAGAATGACCTAAACATCCTAGTGTCATTTAATATTTGTTTTATAGATAGGCCTGCAATCAATTCTGTACGAGTACGTTGAAATCGAGTTGCTATGTCTATATAGTCGATGGAACATAAGATATCTGGAGGGAGGAATCCATATACTTTGTTGGTATAGTAAAGTTAAAAATGATATAATCAATTCCATGTTTAAGCGCTTAATTGCGGAGGGGTTGAGTCGTTCATTTGAAGTTAAAGTATATGGGTTACTTATTATTGTTCCCATCGCCTGACGATACTCATACGTTTGCAAGAATAAAGGAAAACAAGCTATCTATCACTACAAATATTTTAGCTGTAAGGAGTACAAAAAATGAGAGCGATTTTATCAGATAAAGATTCCCGAATTTTGAATTTAGTGGAGTTTTTATATGGCAAACAGAACATATCATTTAAAGAAACATGCGAGTGTCTAAATATTACAATAAAGACATTGAAAAATGATATTCATCGTGCAAATTATCTGCTGAAGCCAATAAAAATTAATGATGCTGGAGAAAAAGGAATAGTATTATATATTCCTACTGATTATTCGATTAGTTATCTATACACAGCGCTACTATCTAGTAGTAAAGAATTCAATATATTAGAAAGAATATTTTTTAATGAAAGTTATACTTTAAACCAACTAGCAGACTTAGAATTTATGAGCACCTCAACATTAAGAAGGATGATAAGCCGAGTAAATACAACATTGAATAAGATAGGTGTGGAAATCAGTATCAATCCGATGAAGTTAATTGGAGATGAAAGAAGTGTATGTAACTTTTTCATTCATTATATTTTTGAAAAATACCCAAAAGAAAAAAAACCATTCAAGCAACAACAGCAAGATGCTATCATTGATTTAGTAGTAAAGATTTTAAAGAAAAATGATATAACATTAACTTATTTTGAATTAGAAAAAATAAAGGTCACTACTTTAGTCTTCTTAACTCGCGTGCAAAATAAACATTTACAGGTTGTTCATTTGGAAAATAATTCCCAGTTCGATCTTTCAGGTATAGATCATGTGACTTTAAAGATTATTTTTGAAACTATTTTTAATATTCGATATACAAAAGAAAATTTATATGCTTTGTTTCCACGCTATTTTAATCTAAATTATTCATTCAATTATGATCAATTACTTGAGAACAGTAAACAAAATCCAAAGCTAGATCAAACAAAACAAAAATTTGAAAAATTAATAAGTAGTATCACATCGGAACTAAAAATTGAGTCACAGAGCAAAGAGACTTTGTTAGTTCAGCTCTGTAATATGCGACATATGCACTTTGGAAAACCTTTTATACTTTATAATATGTATAGTTATTTCAAAATACGCTTCCAAAAAAATTCCCCGCATTCAATAGATTTTATTTCTAGAGAAATCAGAAATATTTTTTCAAATGAAATTATTGAAGATTATGAAATAGATATATATATCTATTATCTAATTACCAATTGGGGAAATTTATACTCAGAGTTCGAAAAATATGCTCCTAAATTAAAATTAGGTTTATTTTATAATAGTGAAGTAGCACATATTAAACTAATCAAGGATGAAATCAAAAAAAAAATGGGACATTGTTTTGATGTTAATATTATTGATGGGGTAAATCGATTTGAGATAGAGAGTAAATATGCAAAATTTGACTTAATTCTCACTAATATTGCAGGAATCAGCTTTGAAAAAACTGAAATTATTTGTTTTCCGGTAGGGATAGGGGATACTGACTGGGCTAAGCTATTTTCTTGTTATAAAAAAATAATAAAGGAAGGCCATACTAATTAGAGGTTCCAAGATTTCCATTTGAACATGGAAATCTTGGAATCTTTGTTCTGTCTATATATGATATATTTTTTCTTGTGCAAAAATACTATTTTTAAAGGAGAGTGTACAATGAAACAGCCCTTACTAAAAATGACCGTAGCAGTATTATTATGTCCTATGTTATTGGGGGAACATCAAGTAAATGCTATAGAACAATCAAACGAATTGCCTACAGAACAAATTAGTACCGATAAAAAAGTAGATCGCAGCGGGCTAATGGGATACTATTTCGAAAAAAATAATTTCTCAAAACCAATCGTGGTAGCCCCATCGTCAGAAGAGAGCTTATTTTTTGAAGAGAGTGAGCTAGTTTCTAAGGAAAGTACGTATCAATCATTTAGATGGTTAGGCTCTATTGTCCCAAAACAAACGCAAGATGTTACACTTTCGTTACAAGGGGATCCAGGAGCTATCATCAAACTAGATGGAAAAATTGTAACACAGAAAGGCCAAGCAAAACGAGTGTATTTAGAGAAAGATAAGGCCGTTGCAATCCGCATCGAGTCGATATCCCCCAAAAAATTAACTTCTTCAGATGTCAATAAATTCAAATTAATCAGTACAGATACTTCAGGAGAAGTAACTATGTTATCTAAAGGGCAACTAAGAAATCCAGAAAATAGTAACGAAAAATGGAAAGCAAAAATTATAGAACAAGATCACCAAAATTTATTTAAGGTCAAATCAGATGAGCCAGAAAATGATTTAGACAGCGATGATGATGGGATTTATGATGAGTGGGAAATTGGTGGATATACAATTAAAGACCATCTACTCGTGGGGTGGGAAGATAAATTTGCTAAATTAGGCTATAAAAAATACCTTTCAAATCCTTTTAGATCACATACAGTAGCCGATCCATACGATGATTTTGAAAAAGCATCAAAAGACATTCCGAATAGTAATGCGCCGGAAACGATGAATCCATTGGTTGCAGCGTATCCTTCTATCAATGTAAATTTAGAGAAGGTGATTGTTTCAAATAATCAGGATTTGTCGAACAGTGTCGGTTCGAGTGAATCAACGAATTGGTCCTACAGTAATACGGTTGGTGTTGAAGCACATGCAGGCTGGTCTGGCCTCGGACCAGACGTTGGCTTATCTGTGAATTATTCGCATAGTAATACGACAGGCAACGAGTTTGGTTCTACGAAAGAGCAGACAAGCCATCTTAATACAGCACAAGCTGGCTATTTAAATGCCAATGTACGCTATAACAATGTCGGGACAGGGGCTGTGTTTGAAGTGAGGCCGACAACCAGCTTTGTTTTAGGGGATGATACCATTGGTACGATTAAAGCCAAAGAAAATACCATTGCATCAGGTATAAAACCGAATGAAAGCTATCCGAAAAAAGGACAACACGGCATTGCTATCAATACAATGGATGATTTTAACTCGCATCCTATCCTATTGAACAAAGACCAACTAGCTGATTACGTACACGATAGAAAAGCAATTTTATTGGAGACCAATCAAGTAGATGGCAAGTATGCTGTTCATAATGCGAGTGGTCAGACGGTCATTGGTGGTGATTGGAATGGGATTACCGAAGAGATTGAAAGTAGAACGGCTGCAATCATTGTTGATTCAGGGGACACAGTATCAGAAAAGCGTGTAGCTGGGAAAGATTATACGGATCCAGAAGATCGTACGCCGGAAGTCACATTAAAAGAAGCCTTGAAAATAGCGTATCCAAAAGAAATTACTGAAAAAGATGGTGTTCTTTCTTATAATGATCGACCAATGAATGAAGAAGCAATATTGGGCTTCATTGATCCATTTACGAGAGATGAAATTCAAAAGCAATTAGATGATAAAACAGGTGTATTTAAAGATGTTCATAAGCTGTATGATGTAAAACTAACACCTAAAATGAATTTTACACTAAAGACGAGCATATTCTATGATGGTGCGGAACAAGAACAGGTGCCTAAGTTTTGGGAATCTACTATGCATATAAATCATGATGAGAATACAGGTAAGGGTGCTTATGAAAGTGAATTACTGAATCCAGTTATGAATATTTATAATAAGGAAACAGGATTACCAATCCAAAAGAAATTGAAAAAAAATACAGACTACTATTTAAGTGTATACGTAAAGGGTGTACTAATTGGTAATAAAATGCCAAAACTCACCATAGAAGTGTTGGGACAAATCGATGATACTATTATAAATAAACCGATTGCTAAAAAAAGTGTAGAATTGACGGATCAGTACCAACGAGTAATTATTCCGTTTTCAAATTCAGAAGGTTCTAAATTACAAAAAATAAAATTCAACTCAGGTCTTCTAACTATGATTAATTGGGATGATGTTTCAATCATAGAAGGGAAAAAATCCACAGTTGATGAGTCGCAAGTAAAGGGGGCGTATCAGCATGACTCTATGAAAATATCATATAGAGATAGCCATCTCATATTAGACGAAATAAACTACGCTGGGAATGTACAAGAGACCATGGGGAATCTTGTCGATAGTTATAGGGTAGATGACATGCATAAGTCTGTAACTATCAAAGCACCAGCATATAATTCAGATGGCTCTGTGAAATTAAAAATCCCGAAAACATTTATAATATCAAGTAATATTATAACATGTCACGTGATACTAAAAGACGGACGCGAATTCCGAATAAGTCAAGAAGTAAGATAGCTTTTTTAATGGCTGTCACAGGAAAGTTGTTGTTAATTATCGACTCATAAAGGAATGCAAGACCAAAACAGCTGTTTAACTTGATAGAGATTGTAGCTTTAAAAATCAGCGTGCGTATTAAATACTCTAAACTGAGACCCGTTTAATACGCATTACTTTACTAAAACGAGGAAAAGGAAAGAAGTATAATGATCGCTAAGAAGCACCATAAAATAAAATATCTAGTAGTGCTCACATTTGTTTTTTTGCTTGGTCAGGCGCTCTATACACAACTTGTAGTATCAGTTCCAGCACATGCAGAAACTACTGCTTACGCTAATGAAAAGCCGATTGATTTTAAAGAAGACAAAGCAAAAGCCAAAGAGTGGGGCAAAGAAAAGAAAAAAGAGTTCAAGAAAAATTTAACAAAAAATGAAGAAAAAGCATTAGATGATTATATGTCGGATAAAAATGACATCCAAAAAAAATTCATGGAAAAAAATTATATGAGTGTAGATGATTGGGATAAGGTATCAGCAAATGAAATCTCTAAAAAAGAGAAAACACTGATGAAAAACCTAGCAACAACGCTTGAAAAAGCCAATATTTCAGAAACAGTCATTACCTATAAAGGAATGGATGAATCTCAGCTTGCCTTTCACGAAGAATTATTTAGTGGCGGAAAACCAAACGAAGAAGCGACTGCTAAATTTAAACAACAATTACTTGATAAGAATATTTTGTTGGACAATTATTTAACGACAGAATTGACTGTTCCGAAGTTAGAGAATAATGAGCGAATATTGTTAGAAGTGAAAATTCCTAAAGGTGGTAAAGGTAGTCCATTTACAAAAGTAAAAGGAAGTATTTGGACAAATAAAAAGTCAGAATACGGCGTTATTGTAGATCATAGTTACCAGCTACATGTGAATGAGATCAAACAAGTAATTATTAAAGGTAAAAAATGTGAAAAAGTCATAACAGAATTACAAGAGGTGAAAGATTTTAAGAACGATATTAATGGTGTCGGCGAGAAATGGACCTTCAATCAGTTTAAGCCGTGGGTTAAACAATTGGAACCTGCTGAAAAAAATACGATTGTTGATTATGTGGAGAACTCTGCAGGACAAATGAATCGGTATCTAAGAGAAGATGGTACTGGGAATGAAAAATTAGAAACTAAGATAACAGATTTGACAAAAGCTTTAGAAAAAGCTAGCTTACCCGAAAATTTGGTTGTATATAGACGCACGGGTGCATTAGAGTATGGTCTTGATCCTGCTAAAGAATACTCGATTAAAGAATTAGATAATCTAATAAAAGAGACGATTGTTGAGCATAAGGGTTTCTTAAGCACATCAATATCAAGTACACCAAAATCTTTTGAAAGCAACGCATTTATTGTACGTTTGCTAGTGCCTAAAGGAACACATGGTGCATATTTAAGTCAAGTAATAAAGGAACCAGGCCTAGAAGAGCATGCGAAGGAAAAAGAGTTTCTCATTAATAAAGGAAGTAAGTATCAAATTCACAGTGTGAAGGAGATTGTTGTGAGAGGACAGAAGAAAGTTGTTGTTGATGCAGAGCTACTGTCAGAATAGGTTGAAATAGTTAGCTTGAGCCAAGGAGTGTACAGGATGAAAAAAGTGAAAATAAGTAAAATATTAGTATGCATATTTGCAGGGACAATGCTACTTTCTTGCCACAAACCAACCTATGCGCAAGAGCTTGAAAACATATTGAATCAAAATAATGAACGTAGTGAGATTCTAGAGTCAAGAGTCGAGAAAGGCAAAGACTTTAAGGAAGACAAAGAAAGTGCCGAAAAATGGGCTGAAAAAGAATTTGAGAAATGGAACAAAATGCTCAACTCAGAAGAAAAAAAAGCATTTAAAACATTGGAAGATACGCCGATGCTGGATTACCTTCGTGTATATGGTACGGATTTATCTGGCATGCCCATTGAAACAAAACAACAAAAAGAGGTATTTTTGGAAAAAGAACAAACAATAGATAAGGCACTCTCTTTAAAAGAGGCTAAACTAAATGAGACGCTGAAAGTATATCAAAGCTTAGAAGCAGAACAATTGATAGAAGGATTAGAGCATAAAGATATTTGGGATAATAGTGGGAAAATAATCAATGAAAACTATCAGGAATTAAAAAACGAATTAAAAATCATGCGTGATGAAAGCTATAAAATAGCCGATATTGCGTATACACCTAGGGACAATAGCGCCGTTAAATTAGAAATAACGCTACCTAAAAAAACCAATGTTGGCTATGCCTATGACAATCAAGTTGTTCTAAAAAAAGACCAAGCGTTGGAAGTTACAAAAATAAGTCGTATAATCGAAAAAGGCAAAGAAAAAATAAAAATCGAAGCGAAGCTTATTGATAAAGAAAAAGTTGAAACAACAATTGTTAAGGCGAATGATGAGGCCAATATCGAGTTAAATAAAAAGATGGCATTTTCTTCGGATACGAAGCTATTGGATTATCGCTTTACAGGGCCGAAAGCTGGGACTTTAAGTGAAAAGTCTAAAGAAGTTTTTAAAGAAGCTGAGAATCGTATTGATAGTGAAATTTTCTCATCACTGCTATCTTTTATAAAAGAGAAGAATGGCAAGATTATGTTTGTAGATCGGCCGATTGCCACTTATCCAGAAATTTATGAGTCGAAAGACATAACTGCCAGGGAACAAGAAGCGCTTATGGGTGCTGCAGGATTGACTGTATATGGGATTAGAACGATTTTGATGGATTTAACGAACCATGCAGATAAGTATTCTTATTCGGATAATTTAGTTCATGAGTTTGGACACATGTTTGATGAACTCGTATGGATGCGTCAAGGAGAGAGCACGGATTCAAAAGAATTCCTAGAGATCTTTGCGCTAGAGGGGAAAAATTTAACCGATTATGGAGCAACGAATGAGATAGAATTTTTTGCCGAGGCGTTTCGTATGTATTACTCAAAAGATCTCAAGGAGCGATCTGATCTTGAACAAAATGCACCGCAGACATACAAATATATTAAAAAAATGATTGCTAGCATAAAAGAGCAGCTGGTTCATGACATGTGACCAGTTTTGAATTTGTGCCTCTGGCCATTTGGAAAGGCGCCGTTCCAAATGGCTTTTCAACGTTTTATAGATAAATACCTCGTATCTTTTGGAAGTATGAAGATAAATCCAAAAGATACGAGGCACTATAGTCAAATTATTAAACAGTTATATATCTAACGGTGTGTATGTGGTAGGCTGGGGTTTCTTGTAGTATATTATACTCTCAGTCACGACCATCTTCCACAATGGAAAGTTCATTATCAACATCGAAGAAATGCGATTTAGACATTTCAAACGCGTACTTGATTTTCTCAAATGGTTCATGGTTCGAACGTGAGTCAACACGCGCTACGAATTCGTGTGATCCGACTCTAGAATGTAGCATAAACTCCGCACCAGTTAGCTCAGCCACGACAATTTCAGCATCAAAAGTAGAACCAGGGCTAGCTTCGATAACGAGTGGCTCATCATGGATATCTTCCGGACGAATACCAAATACAACAGGTTTGCCGTCGTATCCTTTATCTTGTAGTACCTTCAATTTACCTTCTGGCACTTCAATCGTGAAATCATCACCGACAAATTTTGTGCCGCTTAGTTTTCCTTTAAAGAAGTTCATTGCTGGGCTTCCGATGAAACCAGCTACGAACATGTTTACTGGGTGATCGTATACTTCTTTTGGTGAGCCGACTTGTTGGATAACGCCATCTTTCATAATAACGATACGCGTCGCCATTGTCATCGCTTCTGTTTGGTCATGGGTTACATAGATCATTGTTGTGTTTAATTGTAAGTGAAGTTTCGTGATTTCCGCACGCATTTGCACACGTAGTTTCGCATCAAGATTCGACAAAGGTTCATCCATTAGGAAGACTTTAGCGTCACGAACGATGGCACGACCCAATGCTACACGTTGACGTTGCCCACCAGATAGCGCACTCGGTTTACGTTTCAAATATTCCGTTAAGCCCAAGATGTTTGCAGCATGCTCTACCCGTTTTTTGATTTCGTCTTTTGGCATTTTGCGGAGTTTTAGACCGAATGCCATGTTATCGTATACTGTCATATGCGGGTATAGTGCGTAGTTTTGGAAAACCATCGCGATGTCACGGTCTTTCGGTGCCACGTTATTCATTACTTTACCATCAATGCTTAGCTCGCCTTTTGAGATTTCCTCAAGACCTGCTATCATGCGAAGTGTCGTTGATTTACCGCAACCAGATGGTCCAACGAAGACGATGAATTCTTTGTCCGCAATCTCCAAGTTGAAATCCTCAACTGCTGTTACTTTATTATCATATATTTTATAAATGTGTTCGAGTGATAGTTGTGCCATTGTTTATTTACTCCCCCATCAAATTGTTTTTTTAACTTTGATTTCATTCTATATGAAAACGCTTTACAGAGATATGTCAGGTTGCACAAAGAATGAAAAAAGTTGTTGGGCAGGTTGCATAATTAAATTGTGAGAAGGCGTTTTAGTTCTTTCCATTATCCATGTAGAAGGAATGACAAAAGCAAGGCGTTATAGAAAATAAATTTATCCTCAAATAAGACTTGTAAAATATTAGGTCAGCGCTTATAATAAAAATAGTTAGAGAAACGTTTCGATAAAATGTTTCGTAATTCGAAGTAAGGGAGTGAGCCACTAAGTTTTTGTTTTGTGTGATTAAATGATAGATTTTTTATTTTGTTAAAGGATTTATGCCAGTTGTCAGTCAGACAGCTAATTATTTTCCAGTTAATGAAAACGCTATCTTTTGTCTTGTTTGGTGAAACGATTCTGTATATAAAATTGGGAAGTTGAGGGAACTGTATCAATGATGGTATTAAAGGAATTGGAAGATTCGAAATTTGAAATAAAATCTGAAAGAGGAAGTGTTTCTTTTTTAAGAAGTGGCGACATGTATGAAGCGGATTTCGGTGCGGTGATGCTGAATCAGGTGTTATCGAACGAGGTGGACGGCGGGCTGAACAATTTATATTTGCGCATTTTTAAGAAGGATGGAACGATTGTTGCGGCGCCTATGCTCGGTGTGAAATCTGGCAGTGTATTCGCGGTTGGCGAGAAGCAGGTGAAGTGGACAGGAAGCTTCGAGGGGGTCTCGTATGAGGTTGTATTTGCGCTGACGGATGCGGCTTGCTGGTTCTGGGATGTGAAGCTTTCTGGAAATGGTGAGACGGTGGACGTGATTTATGGTCAGGATTTGGGGCTTGCTAATATTGGAGCGCTTCAGGCGAATGAGGCTTATGTAGCGCAGTATGTGGATCATCGTGTTTTTGAGGATGAGGAATGGGGGTACGTTGTTTGTTCGCGCCAGAATCAAGAGCAGGGTGCAGGGGTGTTTCCGTATTTGCAGCAGGGGTCTTTGACGCGGAATGTTGGCTTTGCAACGGATGGGACGCAGTTTTTTGGACTTAACTATAAGGCGACGGATGAGCCGGAGGTCTTGAAACAGGAGAAATTGGCGAACGAGATTTATCAGTATGAGTTTGCTTATACGGCGTTTCAGGCGGAACGTGTGACGTTGACGGATGGTGCGAGCGAGCAGGTTGTATTTTATGCGCTCTTTAAGGAGAGTCATGCGGAGGCGGTTTGTGAGCTTTCGTATCAGGATGAGGTTCGCGCGGTTTGGGATGAGCTTGTTCTTGAAGACAATTTTATGGCGGTGGACAAGGTTGCAAAGCGTGAAGATATTGGAGTCGTGTTGCAGGCAGTTGATGTGACGATGGCGGAGCTTGATACGTATTATCCGGAGCGGTATCAGGAGGAATGGGACGGGGAACGGTTGTTGTCATTCTTTACAGGAACGCATGAGCATGTTGTTTTGCGGGATAAGGATTTGGAATTGGAGCGTTCGCATGGGCATATTTTATTTAGTGGGAATCAGTTGACGGTGGATGAACCGGTGTTGACGACGACGGCTTACATGTACGGGGTTTTTAACGCGCAGGTCGTGATTGGAAACACGTCGATGAACAAAATGCTGACGAATGTACGAAATTTCTTGAATGTACTGAAAACGTCAGGGCAACGGATTTACGTGAAGGTTGCGGATACATATCAGCTTTTAGGGATGCCTTCGCTATTTGAAATGGGCTTTAACTCGGCGAAATGGGTGTACAAAACGCCTGCTGAGACGTTTGTGGTGACGGTGTTTACGACTGTTGATGGTGCTGATCTGACACTTCAGGTTCGTTCGGCAAGTGGGGCGAAGTATGCTTACTTGGTGACGAATCAGGTTATTGTGAATGAGAATGAGTACAAGGCTTCGTTTGTTGCGGAGCAGGACGGAAATTTGTTGCGGTTTACGGTGGATGCGGCAGGTGTCCCTGCGAATGTTTATCCGGATTTGACGTATTTTATGCAAGTGACGGGTGCCGAAATGCAGGTGACGGATGCGACGCGACTTGTGACGAATGTGCCGCGTGGTGCGGGCTCGCTTGTTGTGCTTGATTTGGTGGCAACGAAGGAATTTGCGATTCGGATTCAGGGGAATTTGGATGGTTCGGAGTTTGTGAATCGGGAGCAGAAAATGGATGTGGAACGCGAAAAATATCGGGCGCATTTTGCGGAAGTGATGCATGGCTTTACGCTCTCGCAAAACGGGATGCAGACGACAGAACTTCGAAAAGTGAACGCATTAACTTGGTGGTACACACACAATATGTTTGTGCATTATTTAGTTCCGCATGGCTTGGAGCAGTATGGTGGCGCGGCTTGGGGTACGCGCGATGTTTGCCAAGGCCCGGTGGAGTATTTTATGGCAATGCAGCGTTATGATATTGTGAAGCAAATTTTAACGCGGGTGTTTTCGCATCAGTTCGATGATGATGGGAATTGGCCACAGTGGTTTATGTTTGATGAGTACGCGAATATTCAGGCGGCAGAAAGTCACGGGGATGTTATCGTGTGGCCACTTAAGGCTGTGAGTGATTACTTGTTGGCGACGAAAGACTATTCCATTTTGGATGTGGAAGTGCCTTATATGAGTCGTGCAAAATTCACCTACACGGACTATTCAGAGACGATTTACAAGCATCTGAAAAAGGAAATTGGCTACATTACAGATCATTTCCTATTTGATACGCATTTATCGTGTTATGGTGATGGAGACTGGGACGACACGTTACAACCGCATGATGCTCAACTGAAAAGCAATATGGCGAGTAGTTGGACAGTAGCATTGACGTACCAAGCGATGAAACAGTTTGCGAAGGCTATTGAGCCACTTGATCCTGAGAAGGCGAGTGAGTTGGATGCACTTGTGGCAGGAATTGAAACGGATTTTAATACGTACATTTTATCGACGGATATTATTCCGGGCTTTGTATATATGGAAGATCCAGAGCATGTTGAGTTGATGATTCATCCGACAGACCGAAAAACCGGGATTCAGTATCGGTTGTTGCCGATGACGCGGAGTATGATTGGGGAGTTGCTAACACCTGGCCAAGCAGAGTCGCATTTCCAATTGATTAAACGGGAGTTACAATGTCCGGACGGTGTGCGGCTGATGAACCGACCTGCGACGTATCAAGGCGGTGTGAGTACGAACTTCAAGCGTGCGGAACAGGCTGCCAATTTTGGTCGGGAGGTTGGTTTGCAATACGTTCATGCGCATATCAGGTTCACAGAGGCGATGGCCAAGCTTGGCAAGAAAGAGGAGGCATGGCATGCGCTTGATGTGATTAATCCGATTAATATTAAGGATGTGGTGCCAAATGCGGCGCGTCGTCAAAGCAATGCCTATTTCAGTAGCTCGGATGGCAAATTTAAGACGAGATATGAGGCGCAAGAGCAGTTCGATAAGCTGAAAACGGGCGACATCACGGTAAAAGGAGGATGGCGGATTTATTCGAGTGGGCCGGGAATTTATTTGAATCAACTGATTTCAAATGTGCTTGGTGTCCGCGTTGTAGGTGAGGATTTATTGCTTGATCCGGTGCTGGTGGATAATCTGGATGGGTTAGAATTCAAATTTAGTTTTGCTGGGAAGCCTATGACTTTCCGTTATCATTTAGCGGGGAATGTGCGCCGTTATGTACTGGTGAATGGTGAGGAAGTAGTATGTTTACAATCGCATAATCGTTACCGTGAGGGAGGGATGCGCCTTTCGAAGAGCGATTTAGAGACAAGGCTTCGTGCGAGGGATAATGTTGTTGATATTTATGTCTGATTTTTAACACAAAATAAAAACGTTTCTATAAAAAGGAGAGCTTAGATGATGAAAAAGTGGATGAAATGGTCAGTTACAGCGATGGCGACAGTTGGGCTTGGAGTTTTGCTGACGGGTTGTGGCGCGGCGAAGGATGACGCGGCGGATGCGGATACAGAGAAAATCGAACTGAAATATGCGAACTGGAATTTAGGAACAGAAAGTGATAAGAATATTGAGCGCCGGATGATTGATGCATACAACAAAGCGCATAAAGATGTAAAAATCGTGATTGATAAGAGTATTACGGGGGATGATTATCAAGGTTCACTCACAACGGCGGCTAGTGCGGGAAAATTGCCGGATGTGTTCATGATTAATGATATTCCGAACAGTTACAAAAACGACTGGTTGCTTGATTTGACGAAGATGACAGCAGATGATGCTGATTTCGCGACGATTTCGGATGAGATTAAGAGCACGACAAAAGTGAATGATACCGTTGTTGCGATGCCATTTGCGAAACATATTCTCGGTTATTACGTAAATAAAGACATTTTGGATGAGTTGAACCTTGATGTCCCAGAGCAGGGAATTAGCATTGCTGACTTTGTGAAAAATGTAAAAGCGGCGACAAATTTGGATAAGAATATTGTCGGTACAGATTCGGCTCAAGCAATGATTGACTGGTATCCAGGTGCTGTTAACAAAGACATGGGTTGGTTCACATTCACGAATGATAAATTTGCACTTGACGGTAAAGAGATGGTTGCTGGTATGAATACGGTGAAGGATTTGACGACGAACGGTTATTCGTACAATGATCTGACGGCGGAGCAGAAGGAAAAAATGAGCGCGGATGATTCGGGTGCTGCGTTTAAGGCGGGACAAATTGCTTTTTACTATAACGGAACGTATATGAACGCTGATTTACAAAAGAATGCGGATTTCAATTTTGAGTTTATCGGTTTGCCAGGTGGTCGTAATGCGATTGTGAACGATTATTTGGGTATTTCGAAGAGTACGAAACACGCGAAAGAAGCATATGAATTCGCGAAATACATGTCTTACGGGAAAAAAGGTTTCCTAGAACGAATGGCGATTTCTGAGAAAAACGGCCTGGAGTTGAGCTCGTTACCAATCACGGATGATAAAGAAGTGACAGATAAGTATTGGGAATTGGTGACGGTTCCTGGTGTGCAAACGGCGAATGAAAACTTGGCAAATGCGATGTTTGATCCAACGAAGGTTGTGCCTGGTTATATTCAAGCACGCTTTGAGGCACCGACTGGTCTTAAGATTGGTGATGAGGAGAATGCGAATATATGGTATGCGATTAACGAGGCGGCTAAGGGCACAATTAATTACCAAGATTACGCTAAACAGCTACAGGAGTTAGCGCAGAAATCGTATGATGAAGCGGCCGCTGCGATGAATAACAAATAACGAGGCACAGAGGGGATAGATGATGTTGAAAGCGAGACTTATTAAAAGTTTAATGGTGGTCATGATGATTGCCTCTATTGTCCAAACGCCTAGTTTATTGTCTGTCGCTGCTACGAATGATTCAACTTTTGAAAAAGTGGAGACATCATCTGAAAATGCGATTATGGAGCCTGCTTATGAGCAGGTTCTGGCGTCGTGGAAGAAAAGCGTGCAGGATGTAGAGATGTATACAAATGAGGTTATGCCTAGTTCTTTTGAAACGGCAAGGTTGACGAGAGATAATCACGGTTATGAGCAGCGGGAAGTGGCAATGCTTGCTGATGGGAATAGCGTTACGTTCACAACGACGGTACCCCGGGATGGCCTTTATACGATTGGTTTTGATTACTTTAAACTCAATGATGGGTTGATAAATCCGGAACTTTCAATTGCAGTTGCTGGTAAGTTCCCGTTTTATGAGAGCCGTCGTATTATTGCACCGACGATTTGGAAGAATAAGACGGCTACACTTGAGACGAATAAGTATGGGAATGAGCTTATTCCGGAACAGGTGGCTGTAGCAAAATGGCAGACAGTTTTGGCGGAGGACCCGAATTATTTTGAAGGGGAGCAGTTGCGGTATTTCTTGAAGAAAGGGCAAAATGTATTGAAGCTTACGAATACGGCGGGAGCGATGTTGCTCGGGAGCGTTCGAGTAGAGGCGCCTGTTGTGACGCCGGATTATGCGGATTATCGTGAGCAGCATAAAGATGCCAGGACACCAAGGGGAATGTTGACATATGAGGCGGAGAAACCAAAAACGAAGAATAATTCGTATACGCGACCGGTTGCTAAAAAGGATATTAGTGTGGAGCCTTATGATACGAAACGGTTGTTACTGAATACGCTAGGTGGGGATTCGTGGCAATCGAGCGGGCAGAGCGTGACGTATTCGGTGAAGGTACCGGAGAGTGGGAATTACCAGCTTAGCTTCAAGGTTTTGCAGGAGGATAAGCCAAATTCACCGGTTTTTCGGACGGTGAAAGTGGATGGCGCGGTGCCATTTGCTGAGTTGGCGCATTATCGTTTTGAACCGGTGGCAAAGTGGGAGAATCAGACGCTTGCGAATAAGGATGGGAAGCCGTTTGAGATTTATTTGGAAGAGGGAAAGCATGATTTAACATTGGTTGCGGATGCATCACCTGTTGCGCCGATTATTTTGGATTTGAAAGCTATGATGCTTGAGGTTGGCGACTTGGGATTGTCTGTGAAGAAGTTGACAGGGAATCAGCCGGATGCAGCGCGTGACTGGAAGCTGGAGGAGTATTTGCCGGATGTGACGCAGCAATTTGATGCGTGGATTAAGACTTTGAAGGCGAATCAAAAGGCGCTCGTGAAGGTGTATGGTGAGTCGGCAGAGCGTTCGACGGAGGGTGTGTCTTTAGCTCTGATTATAGATAAATTAGAAAAATTAAAAGCGGAGCCTGATAAAATTCCGACGCGATTAAATGAGTTGTCAGAAGGATCGAATTCGGTTACGCAATCGTTGGGGGATTTACAATCTACGCTTGAAAAGCAACCACTGTTGCTGGACCGGTTTTATGTGCATGATGGTGCGGCAGGTTTGCCAGACGCGAGGGCTAGCTTTTTGAAGAAATTTGGTAGTAAGTCAAAGGAGTTCTTTGCGTCCTTTACACAGGATACATATAGTACGACTGATGTGGATGCGGACACGATTGAAGTTTGGGTGTCGCGCTCGCAGCAGTATGTTGAATTGATGCAAAATATGGCGGATAGTACGTTTACAAAGACGACTGGGAAGAAAGTCAAGTTTTCGGTGATGCCGAATGAGCAAAAACTGATTTTGGCGAATTCGGGAAATCAGCAGCCGGACGTCGCGCTCGGGGTTAGTGTTGGGACGCCTTACGAGCTCGCGATTCGTGGTGCGGCAGTGGATTTGACGCAGTTTTCGGATTTTAAAGAGGTGATTCGAAACTTTTCGCCGGGTGCGTTTATGCCAATGATGGTAGATGATAAAGTTTACGCTTTGCCGGAGACGCAAGATTTTTATGTGCAGTTTTATCGGAAGGATATTTTGGATAAGTTGAAGATTCCTGTCCCGGATACGTGGAATGATGTGACGGGGGTTTTGCCGGAGTTGCAGCGTAATGGCTTGAGTTATTTTGTGCCGCTTTCGGGTTCGGCAGGCTCGAAACCGTTCATGTTTACGGCGCCGTTTATTTATCAGTTTGGTGGGGATTTGTATGCTAAAGATGGGATGAGTGCGGCGATTGACTCAGAGGAATCGGTTGCGGGGCTTAAGTTTATGACGGATTTGTATTCACTTTATAGCGTACCGTTGCAAGTGCCGAACTTTTATCATTCGTTCCGCTATGGGACGTTGCCAATTGGGATTTCGAATTTTGAGACGTATGTAAAATTGATGTCGGCGGCGCCTGAAATTGCTAATTCGTGGGATATTTCGGTGCACCCAGGTGTTCCACAAAAGGATGGATCGGTGTCACGCTTTGCTACTGGTTCGGGGCAGTCAGCGATGATTTTTGATAAGAGCAAGAAGCAGGGTGAGTCGTGGGAATTGCTAAAGTGGTGGATGTCAACGAAGACGCAGAGCGATTTTGCGACGAATTTGCAGACAATCTATGGGCCGGAATATATGTGGAATACAGCGAATTTAGAGGCGTTTAAGGAATTGCCTTGGCCGGAAAAACATAAACGGGTTATTTTGGAGCAGTGGAAATATTTGAAGGAGGTTCCGAAAACACCGGGATCGTATATGTTGGAGCGGGAGATTAGTAATGTGTGGACAAGTACGGTGTTCTACGGAGCGAATATTCGGGCTGCTGTTGATTCTAGCAGCATTATTGTCGATCGCGAAATTAGGCGGAAGATGGAAGAGTTTGGTTATATGAAGGATGGAAAAGTGGTAAAACCTTATATTGTTCCACAAATCGAAACGGTGGAAGATTGGATGAAAACAGATGAGAAAAAATAGTGGCTATTGGTTTGGAATGCTTGGTACAGTGGCATTTTTATCGCCTTACTTTATCATGTTCTTTACGTTTATTGTAGTGCCGGTTTTGGTTGCGATTCTGCTGTCGTTTACGTATTTTAATTCGATTGAGTTTCCGACGTTTATTGGGCTGAAAAACTATGTGAGCTTGTTGACGCAGGATGCTGTGTTTATGCAATACGTGTTGCCGAACACATTAAAATTTTCGCTGATTGTCGGACCGGGGGGCTATTTGTTATCGTTTTTGACGGCTTGGTTATTAGCGCAAATTCCACATCGGCCACGGACGTTTTTGGCGCTGATTATGTATACGCCTTCGATGACTGCTGGTGTGGCGATGACGGTTTTATGGGCGATTATTTTTAGCGGGAATGCTTCTGGGTATATTAACAGTATTTTATTGCGGTTGAACTTGATTGTGGAGCCGATTCAGTTCTTGCAGTCACCGGATTACTTAATGAATATTATGATTGTTGTTTCGCTCTGGAGTAGTATGGGTGTTGGGTTCTTAGCTATGTTGTCGGGTATTTTAAACATCAATCCGGAGGTGTATGAGGCAGCTTATATTGATGGTATTAAGAATCGCTTCCAGGAGATTATTTTTATTACTATACCGTCGATGAAGCCACAGATGCTATTTGGAGCAGTTATGGCGGTTGTGGGGACATTTCAGGCTGGGGCTATTGGTGTTGCGCTTTCTGGGACGAATCCAACACCTCAATATGCGGGGCAGCTGATGGTCAATCATATTGATGATTATGGTTTTATTCGGTATGAGATGGGTTATGCAGCGGCGATTTCGGTCTTATTACTTGTGATTGTGTATTTGTTTTCGCGCGTGGCGATGAAGTTATTTGGTGAAAAAAGTTAAGAGGGGGAATGATGGATGGCTTCTTTTCAAGGGACGCAAATCAACCCGAAAAAGTTTCATAAGAGTCAGTTGAAGTTTTATGCGTTGTTGATTCCGATTGCGATTATTATGGGTTTGCCGCTCGTTTATATTTTTAATCATGCATTTAAGCCACTGGATGAGTTGTTTGCTTATCCGCCACGCTTTTTTGTGCAAAAACCGACGTGGCAAAACTTCACGGATTTGTTTAATAGCGCAAATTTAGGGGCGACTCCGATGGCGCGTTATTTGTTTAATAGTATTGTTGTGAGTTTGTCAGTGATGGGTTTGACAATTGTGGTGAGTACGATGGCGGGGTATGTATTGTCGAAAAAGCAGTTTCGAGCGAAAAAAGTGCTTTTTGAGATGAATACGTTGGCATTGATGTTTGTATCGATTGCGGTCGCGATTCCAAAGTATATTGTGATTGAGAAATTAGGATTGATAGATAGCTTTTGGGTGCATATTTTACCAATGTTGGCGCTCCCAGTTGGGTTGTTTTTGGTGAAACAGTTTGTGGATCAAATTCCAGATGAGTTAATCGAGGCAGCGAAGATGGACGGGGCTAATGATTTCTATGTGTATTGGAAAGTTATTTTGCCGATGATTAAGCCGGCGATTGCGACGGTTTCTATTTTAGCTTTTCAGGCGGCTTGGAATAATGTAGAGGCTTCTGACTTGTATATTAATAATGAGAATTTGAAGACTTTTGCCTTTTATATGAGTACGTTGACATCAACGCAGGGGAATACGGTGGCAGGACAAGGGATTACGGCAGCAGCGACGTTGTTGATGTTTATTCCGAACTTGATTATCTTTATCTTTATGCAAAAACAAGTGATGGATACGATGGCGCATTCGGGTATTAAATAGCGGCAGAGAGCGAGGAAATCAATGGGGAACTACTGGAAATATGCCATATTATTAATGTTTGTAAGTCTCGTTCTTTGGCCAGCGCCTGTGGTTCACGGGGAGACGGCTTATAAAACGTATACGTCATCGGTGGATGGTGATTTGATTGAGGTTCAGACGGCATACGAGGCGTTTGAAATTATTTCAAATGCGGAGATTGGCAAGTTAGAGGATATTTTGATTGATAAAAGTCGACTTTATTTGGTGGATTCGGACGCGAAACGGGTGTTTGTGACGGATTTGGAAGGGAATATAGAACGTTCTTTTGGGGAGCAGGTGTTGGGGAAGCCGACTGGCATTGCGCGGGATGCGAATGGTGATATTTATGTTGCGGATAGCGTGAAAGAGAAGGTTTTTCGATTTTCCGAGAATGGCGCGTTAATTCGAGATTATAGTCGACCTGTGGAACCTTTTTTTGGGAAGCGCGAGCCATTTAAGCCAGTGAAGTTATCGGTGGATTTGCGGGGAAATTTGTATATTATTGGTGAGGGTGCATCAAATGGTGTGATTCAGCTGAATAAGGATGGCGATTTTCTCGGATATTATGGCGCGAATATGGCGGAATCAACTTTTTTCCAAAAGTTTAAGGATGCGGTAATGTCGGATGCGCAGAAGGAAAAGACGTTGATGAACGTTCCAGCAGCTTCGACGAATATCGATATTGATGGGAACGGTATTGTATATACGGTGACGTCAACGGGGCAAGCTGATGCAATTAAGAAATTGAATATCGCGGGGCAAAATATGCTGGCGACAGATGCTATGTTTCAGCCGGATGGCGCGATTGATATCGTTGCTGGAACACAAAATAATTTCTTTGTATTGACATCTGGTGGACGGATTTTGGAGTATGATAGTTCTGGAAATTTGTTGTTTGCGTTCGGTAGTAAGGAGTCAAATGCGCAGCGTTTAGGAATTTATAAGGACCCAACGGCACTTGCTGTGGATACGGATGGAATGCTTTATGTGACGGATTCGGAGGCGCATGTGGTGCATAAATTGCAGACAACGGCGTTTGCGAATGAGGTGCATCAAGGTCTGATGTTATTTGAGGATGGCCGCTACGTAGAGAGTGAGAATTATTGGCGGGAAGTTTTGAAGCTGAATTCGTCGTTCGTATTGGCGCGTGTGGCGATGGGAGAGGCGCACTATAAACAGGAGCAATATGCGGATGCTAAACAAGCGTTTTTGATGGCTAAAAATAAGCAAGGTTATTCGGATTCTTTCTGGGAGATTAGGCAACAGTGGCTGGAGCGAAATCTAGCTGGCTGGTTATTCGCATTCTTGATAGGCTTATTGGCATTTTTTGCATTGCGGAGCTGGCATCGGAAAAAAGGAATTTTTGCGAAACCGATAAGGTACTTAGGTAAGTGGAAACGGGTCAAATTAATACGGGAGCTTGGATTGTTATTCAAGGTTTTTCGCCATCCAATTGATACGTTTTATGAGATTAAGCGGATGGAGCGGGCATCAGTGGCTTCAGCTTCGGTTTGGTACGGGGTGCTGATTGCGGAGTTTATTTTGTTCCAATATCAGGTTGGATTTATTTTCAATTCGGCGTTGGTGGAACGGGTGAGTATTTTCTTGTTGGTATTTGTGCTCATTGCTGTTCTGGCACTGTTTGTGGTTATGAATTATTTGATTAGCACAATTAACGAGGGGGAAGGTAGTTTTCGGAATGTCTATATTGCGACGATTTATTCATTGGCGCCACTTATCGTTATGATTGTACCGATTATTCTCGTTTCGAACGTGCTGACAATTAATGAGGGGTTTATTTATGAGTTTTCGCTGAGTGTTGCGATTTGGTGGTCGGTGATTTATCTCATTATTATGGTGCGGGAGATTCATAATTTCACGTTTTGGGAGACGGCGAAGAATATTTTGCTGACAGTTTTTGCGAGTTTGATCGTGGTTGCGGTCGGGTATATTCTGTTTCTTTTATTCAATCAGTTGTATGAGTTTGTCTATTCAATATTGCAGGAGGTGCTGGCGCGTGTTTAAGAAAATACTGATTATTTGTGCTGTTTTTATCCTAGCGATACCTGTAGTTAAGGCATTTGCGCAAGATGAGAAGAAGGCGACACCAGCTGTAACAAAATTGGAGGCAACGAGTGATTCGGTGACGCAAAAGGAGGCTGTTAGTAAGTCTGTTGTGAATAAAAATGCAGCACTTGATGGTTTTGATAAGGTGGCAGAGAATGCAGATTTGGAGTTATATGTGCATCCAGAGTCGCTTGCGATTAAAGTGCGTAACCTGGCAAGTGGCTATGTTTGGAGCTCAACGCTTGATGGGATGTCACAGTATCGTTTGAATCAGTCGTGGAAGGATTTCGTAGATTCGGCGATTACGCTGGATTATTTGAATGCGCAGGGCAAGAAGAAGCGGGAGAGTTTGACGTCAAACGGGGCGCGGGTGATGTTGCGTGATATTCCGAATGGTTTTGAGGCGACGCTTACGTTTCGATCACGGATTAAGATGAACTTAAAGGTAACGCTAGCTGCGGACGGTGTGCATGTTGCGATTCCAGATGGCAAAATTGTCGAGCCGGGCAAGGTGCAAATTTTGGCGGTGAATGTGTATCCGTTTTTAGGTGCCACGAAGGATGCGGAGATATCAGGATACATGTTTATCCCTGATGGTTCGGGCGGTTTGATTCGCTATGAGGATACGGGGGTCAAAATGGATACGCCTTATAGTGCGGCGATTTATGGGACGGATGTTGGTGTAACTCCAGTGACGGTTTCGCCAGATACGAATGCGAGTTATGTGGCGAGTGTTCCGGTGTTTGGAATGGTGCACGGAGCGGGACAGAATGGGATGTTGGCGGTCGTTGAGAAAGGTGCGGAATATGGCGAGATTGTGGCTTATAAGGCGGGCTTGTCGACGGATTTCAACTGGATTACGACTGGTTTTACGTACCGTTCTGTGTATAAGCAACCTACGAGTAAAACGGGTGGCAAAGCGATTGAGCTATACCAGGATAAACGGAATGAGTTCGATATTAGCTTGGTTTACCGATTTCTAGATGGTGATGACGCGGATTATGTCGGGATGGCAAAAAGTTATCAGGCGTATTTGGTGGATCAGAAGGTGTTGACGTGCAGCAGGGAATCGGGGCCGATAATGCGGCTTGAATTCCTTGGTGGGGAGGTACAACCGGGCTTATTTCGTGATTCGCTTGTCGTGATGACGCCGATTGTGGATTTGACGCGGCATGTGCAGGCGCTTGGGCAAGATGGTGTGGATGATTTACTAATCGTGTATCAAGGATGGAATCATGGTGGTTTGAGTGCATCATGGCCGAATAAATTTCCATTTGAGAAAAAGCTGGGAAGTGATACGGATTTGGCGGACGCGATGAAGGCGCTTGATGACCGAAATGTGCCACTCTATTTCCAAACGGATTATACAAAGGCTTATGAGGAGGCCAAGGGCATTGACGCGAGCGGATTTGCTAAGCAGGTTAATACGAAGACGATTGAGCGCGATGTAAATGGTATTGTGAGTTATTTGCTACTTCCGGACGGAGCTTTGGAGCTTGCGAAGATAGATGCTGAGAGCTATGCGGAATATAGTATGACACATTTGGCGGTGGAAAATTCAGCAAGTACGCTTTATTCGACATATAATAGTGGGCACAGCTTTTCGCGGACGGATAGTATGGAGAAGGTGCAGGCGGTTTTGGCAGAGTTACGTAAAAATAAGCATGCGAAAACGGCTTTGTATCAGCCTAATGATTATGCGTGGAAACATGCGGCGGCGTATTTGGATATGCCGATGGGGAATTCGAATTATATTTATGAGTCAGACGCGGTGCCGTTTTTGCAGATTGTTTTGAAAGGATATATTGATTTTTATGCGCCATATTCGAATTTTTCGGCGAGTCAGACAGAAAATTTGTTGCAGTTGGTTGATTTTGGTGCACTCCCGTCGTTTTACCTGACGAGTGAAGATTCGTATGCGCTCTCGAAGACACCGGCAAAGGATATTTATACATCGCAGTTTAGCAATTGGAAGCCTGAGATTGAGTCGAAGTATCACGAAGTTCGGAAGGTCGCGGAGGCAACGAGTGGTGCAACGATTGAGCAACGAGATATTGTAGCAACTGGTATTGTGCGTGTGACCTATTCGAACGGAACACGGGTTGTTGTGAATTATACGAAAGAGGACTACAAAATTGGGAATAAAACAGTTGCTGCGAAGGATTTTGCGATTTTGAAAGGAGATAACTGACGTGTTAGCATTTTTGAAGGGACGGAGTAAGGATAACGTTGGTTACTTGTTTATTTTACCGTGGATTGTGGGATTCCTCATTTTTACGGCATTTCCGATTATTTATTCGATTTATTTGAGCTTTTTCAAGGTTACAATCACGACGAAGGGTATTCAGACGGTCTTTGTGAAATTTCAGAACTTCCAGCAGGCTTTTACGGGAGATATTGAATTTTTAAATAAGATATGGAGCTTTACTAAGGAAATATTTATTGCGGTACCCTTAATTGTAATTTTAGCGTTGATTATGGCAATCTTACTGAATCAGGACATCAAGTTTCGCGGCTTTTTCCGAACGGTTTTCTTTTTGCCGGTGATTATTGCGAGTGGGCCAGTGTTGCAAAAGTTGATGGGGCAAGGGGTTACATCGATTCCAGGAGTGCAAGAGTCGTTTATTTATCAAATGGCGGCGGAGAATAGTGATTTCTTTTTGGCGCCGACATTGATGTATATTTTGGACAATACGGTCGTGTTACTTTGGTTCTCGGGTGTGCAGATTTTGATTTTCATTGCAGCATTGCAGAAGATGGATCCGCAGGCGTATGAGGCGGCGAAAATTGATGGGGCTTCCACGTGGGAAATTTTCTGGAAGATTACATTGCCATCGCTTTATCCGATGATTTTCGTGAATATTATATACACGACGGTGATGTATTCGATATCGACACTGAATCCGGTCATCGATCATATTAAGGTAAACATGTTCAAATTACAGAGCGGTTTTGGCTATTCATCAGCGTTATCGTGGATTTATTTTGTGATTATATCCCTGATTTTGCTCATAATGGTGGCGGTCGTTATGTTCTTTAACCGGAAGAAATAGCGGAGGTGCGAGGCATGGAGAAAGTACTGAAAAAAAGAGAGTCACGCTGGATTAAGACGAAGCGGTTTCTGCTTGGTATGAATGGTATGGACGGTTTCTTGATGAAAATTGTGGTTTATGGGCTACTGATAGGGATTGGCTTTGTATTTCTATACCCGATTTTATACATGATTTCGTATAGTTTTAAGGATTTGGATGATTTATTGAATGCGGCGGTGAGCTGGATTCCATCGAAGTTATACTTAGGAAATTTTGAGCGGGCGTATGAAGTTTTGGATTATATGAAAACGTTTGGTCAGACGCTGATTGTGGCGATTTTGCCATCTGTTTTGCAGATGTTTGTCGCGGCGGTTGTGGGCTACGGATTCGCGTTGTACAAATTTCGGGGAAAGAACGTGTTGTTGGTACTTGTGTTGGCGACTTTCGTAATTCCACCGCAAGTGACGGTGATTCCGCGTTATATTTTGTTTAATGAATTCGGGATGCTGGGCAGTATTTCGTCATATGCATTACCAGCAATTCTAGGGCAGGGACTCAATAGTGCGATTTTTATTTTAATTTTTTACCAAACATTTCGGGCGATTCCGAAGTCACTTGTTGAGGCGGCGCGACTTGATGGGGCGAATGAATTCAAGATTTTTTACCGAATTGGGTTGTCAATGGCTACCTCGGCGTTTATTATCACGTTCTTATTTTCAGTTGTGTGGTATTGGAACGAGACGTATTTGGCATCGATTTATTTTGGCGATTCGTTGACGACTTTACCGTTACAACTACAAAAATTTGTGGCGGCATATAATAATATGTTCCCAGCTGGGCAAGGCGGGGCGACGCTTACGAGTATCAATGAGGGCATCGAACTGGCGGCGACGTTGTTGACGATTATCCCATTGCTTATTATTTATTTCATCGCGCAAAAATGGTTTGTGCAAAGTATCGATAAATCAGGAATTACTGGAGAATAGGGAGGAAATTGACGTGAATCGGGAAGATATTTTGAATATAGAGGCAAAAGGGTGTTTTGATTTCTTTTGGAATGAGGCGAATATAGATCCGGCGAGTCCGGGATTTGGTTTGATTCGTGATAATACAGCGACAGACACGCGTGATTTTGCGAGCATTGCTTCGGTTGGTTTTGGGCTAAGTGCGATTGTGATTGGCATTGAGCGGGAATGGATTACATTTGAGGAAGGTAAAGAACGCGTTTTGGGGACAATGAGGACTTTTTGGAGCCATGCGGAGGAAACAGAGGGCTTTTTCTATCATTTTCTTAATATGAATACGGCGAAAAAGTATGAGGCATCGTATGATTGTGCATCGATTATTGATACATCGCTGTTCTTGAATGGGGCGCTCACTGTTGCTGAGTATTTTGGCGGGGAAATTGAGGCGTTATTTGAGAAAATTTATAAGCGTGTGGATTGGACAAAATATTATAATGAGGCGCAAAATCAATATTTTATGGGGTACAATCCGGAAACCGGTGGGTTCGGAGCTTGGGATATGTACGCAGAGCAAATGATGCAGTATATTCTAGGTGTTGCTTCACCAACGCACGCGGTGCCGACGCAGGTTTATGATGGTTTTGAGCGCAGCTTAGTGACGTACGGGGACTACACATTTTATAATTCGCCTGGAGGGCCACTTTTTACGCATCAATTTTCGCATGCGTGGTTTGATTTTCGGGATGTGCGGGATGCGGACGGAGTGGATTGGTTTGCAAACTCGGTAGCTGCGACACTTGCACAGCGGGAATATGCGATTGATAATCCGGATGGCCGCGCGGGATATCACGGGAATTCGTGGGGCGTGACGGCGTGTCAAGGGCCGAACGGGTACATTGCTTATGGGACGCCGCCTTATAAGGATGGTATTATTCCGGAGGGCAATGATGGGACGATTGCGCCTGCTGCTGCGGCTGGATCGATTGTGTTTACGCCGAAAGAGTCGATGGATATGATGGGTTATTTGTATGAGCAGATGCCGAAGCTTTGGAGTAGGTATGGAATGTTGGACGCGTATAATTTGGAAGGCAATGAGGCTTGGTTTGCGGATCGGGTGATTGGAATTGATAAAGGTGTGACGCTACTCATGATTGAAAATTATCAAACGGGTCTGATTTGGGAGCTTTATGGACGGAATCATTACGTGAAAAAAGCGATGGAGATACTAGGTTGGAAAAAGGTGAACGCATGATCGAGTTGACGGAACAGCAGTTTAAGATTGATGGTAAAGCAGTTTTGGTGATGTGTGGCGAGATTCATTATTTTCGCCTGGCACGTGAGGACTGGGAGGACCGAATTGTGAAATTAAAAGAGGCAGGATGTAATGCCGTGGCGTCTTACATTCCGTGGATTTGCCATGAGCCTGTGCGTGGCCAAGTGGATTTGACAGGAACGCTTCGTGCAGAACTTGATTTGGGCGCGTTTATCGATTTATGCGCGAGTTACGGACTGTACTTTTTTGCGCGACCGGGTCCGTTTATTATGGCAGAAATGAAGAAAGAAGGGATTCCTTACTGGGTGTACGATGAGGTTCCTGATGCGATTCCGATTGGTTGGGACGAGGCGAAACCAACAACGCCGACACTGGATTATCTGGCACCAGGATTTTTAGAGGCAGCGCAAGATTGGTATCGCGAAGTGCTTACGGTCATCGCACCGCGTACATATCCTAACGGTGGAAATGTTATTGCGTTGCAGCTTGATAATGAAATCGGGATGCTTTCCTGGGTTTCTAATACACCGGATTTGACGGATAATGTGTTAGCCGACTTTGCAACATGGCTGGACAGTAAAAAAACGTATGGATATCCTTTTGCAACGGCTGATATTGCGGCAAATAAAGCCTTGATTCGTTCTCCAAAAGAAGATTATAGTGCAAAATTACATCAGGATTTAGGCTACTACATGCGTGATCGTTTTCGCCGTTACGTTGAAACATTGCGAAAGTACGCAGAAAGCTTTGGTATAACGGGAATTCCATTCGTCGTTAATATCCACGGAACAGGAGGCGGTCGTGGTTATACTTTTCCGATTGGAATCAGTCAGCTTTATGAAAGTTACACGCATGATGATGGCTACCTGCCAGGCTCGGATATTTACTTTGGTGATTTTACGATGGAAAATTTTCAGGACCTCTATCTTATTAACGCGTTTATGACAGCGACGAATCGTGATGGACAACCGATATCTTCCGTCGAATTTAATTGCGGTGATGGGAATTTTGGTGATAATCTCGGTGGTCGTTATGATATTTCGGCGGCTGATTTAAAAGCCAGGCTCTGCATCGCGCAAGGCAATCGACTTATCAACTATTACCTCATGGCTGGTGGTTACAACTACGAAATGGACGAATACCGTCAAGATGGCAACAACCGTATCGCTATCACTGGTGAGCGGCATGGTTTCGCTGCCCCAATCAGCCCAGAAGGCGAGCTAAATTATACCTATCCGCGTATGGCTGAATCTATCAAGACCATCATGGCGCACAGCGATAAACTTGCTGAAATGGACGAAGAGCACGACAATCTTCATTTTGCATTCATTCCGGATTACTATATGACCGAATACACCTACCCGTCAAGTGCTATAGCCCAAGCAATCAAGCAAAATATCGAAGCTAACCGTGCTTCAGGAAGTTGGGATATTGTAGCCAAATCACTGCTTTTAAATAGTTATCGATTTGGCGCCATTGATATTCAGAATCGAGAGTTCAGCGCAGAAAAGTATCCAGTAATCGTTTTACCGTGTGCTCGCTATCTTGCCCGCGACATCCAAGAACGGCTTGTAACCTATCTCGAAACTGGCGGTGCACTTTTCATCTATGGCGAACTTCCGCTCTATGATATGGAAGGTATCTCATGCCAAATTTTAGCCGAAGCATTGGGCGCAACCCACCTAGAAAATAAGAACGATCATGGTTACAACCTCTCTATCATTGGCGAAAATTGGTGCATCGATAAACCAGAAATCCGAACCCATCACGCCCAACTTTTCAGCTTGAAAAACGGTGAGGCAATTCTAAAAGAAAAACAAGGCGACGGCATCTGTGGCATCGATACCAAGGTAGGAAAAGGTCGTGTCATCGCTGTTACAACCGCTTATCGTGGCGATATTGATTTCATTCAGACAGCATTCACAAAACTCGGCGCACAACCTGGGCTAGCACACAACTATCCCCATCATGGCATTGCCACAACAACGACCAAAAATATCAAGAATGAACGCTTCGTGCACCTGCTCAATCTAGACGGTATAGAAAAACAATTTTGCATCACAGAACAGAACATCCCGCTTTTCGGTGGCAACGAAATCACGTTAGGTAGCAAGTCAGGTCTCATGCTACCCCTTCAAATGTATCTAGGCCCGGCGTTCATCGAGTACAGCACAGCAGAAATCACCACATATACAGCACAAGAAATCACACTACGTGTACTAAAACAAGGCGCGGTGATTCGTCTTCAAACAGCAAAACAATTAGTAGAATCAAAAAGCTATACAATCACAAAAGAATTCGACAGTACCATAATACACATAAACCAAGAAGCCGGCGAGGTGAAAATTGCTTTTCAGTAATGATTCATCGCAAGGACTTTATTTTGAAGCCCCACTAGAAATTTTAGCGGGGCTTTTATTCGTTGGCTCGTGGTATACTAAATAAAAGCCGTATGAGTTAAAGGAGAATTTAGATGAGGAATGTAATTATAGTTGGGGATGGTGGTCATAGTAAGGTTGTTCGTGAGTGTCTGGAGCAACAAGGCGTTTACACTATTACTGGTATCCTAGATAATAAATATACAAGTTACGAGGAGAAAGGTGGACAATTCCATGCTCCGTTCAGCGATTTTGAGCAGTTTAAAAATGAGGAGACGCTTTGGTTTATTGCGATTGGTGATAATAAAGCAAGGGCAGAGGTTGCTGCAAAGTTAGGCGATGTCTCCTATGCAACGATTATTCATCCAACAGCGATTGTTTCCAAAACAGCGATGATAGAGCCAGGTAGCATTATTATGCCGTTAGCGGTGATTCAACCAGATAGCGTTATTGGATCACACACCATTATTAATACAGGTGCGATTATTGAGCATGATGTCATTATTTCAGAAGCCGCGCACGTTTCGCCAAGAGCAACCGTAACTGGTGGTGTCAAAATTGGTGCTAGAGTACACGTTGGGGCATCGGCGGTTGTGAATCCAGGATTGCACCTTGGGGATTATTCGATTATTGGCGCCGGGGCAGTTGTTGTTGGGGATACTGAGCCTGGAGGTACGTATGTGGGAGTGCCGGCGAGGAAGTTGGAGAAGCAACCGTAAGCTATCCTCTTTATAGCGTGGCAATCCTGTTTGTGGGAACGCTTCGATATTCGATGTATCATTATTTTCAGATCCAGCTTTGTTGTGGCTCTTATGAAGCATTATTTGCCGAGTTAGAGCCTCAATATGCAGTTGAATGCAATGAAACTGCCTTCTGCTTAGCCAGCCTCTCGGAAATTTCGGTGCCTCCGCAAAAGCCAAAAGAGGGTTTTCACTGCGCCCCCTAACAATTTCTGTCGAGGCTAACGGCAGACTAATAATAATTTTGTAGTAGTTCAAAGTGTACCAATCATATACGCGGGAACGCTCCGATATTCGACGTATCATCGCTTCCCGATCCAGCTTCAACGGCCAACTCCTCGAAAACTTCACGCCCTCCATAAAAAGCAAGAACGGCTTTTTACTACGGTCGCTCCAGTTTTTTTCGGAGCTGAACGGGCCGTTTCAGCTTTTCGTCAGATCCAGCTTCAAAAGCCAGCCTCTCGGAAATTTCGGTGCCTCCGCAAAAACCAAAAGAGGGTTTTCACTACGCCCCCTAACAATTTCTGTCGAGGCTAACGGGCTTTTTCAGCTTTTCATCCTTGACTTCCATGTAAGCGTTCTATATACTGTAGTTAGTTGCTAGAGAATTGAGATAAGCGACTCCTTATTTGTAGGAGTGCGCTTTTTTTGTGCTCTAAATACAGAAAATTTTACCATTTTATTTAAAATTGCAGATTGGAAGGGGTTATTTAGAGATGGTTTTATCACGTGAGGAAGTTAGGGAAGCAATGGCGAAATTGGTCGGTGCGGAGAATTTGGTGACAGATGAGAAGACGCTACAGCATAGTAGTATTGACCGCTATCGTAAATATGAGGATATTTCGGGTGTTTTCACACAACTGATTCCTGCAGCTATTGTAAAAGCACGTCATACGGATGATATCGCGAAAGTGTTACAGTTTTGTAATGAGAATGGGGTCAATTGTATTCCGCGGACAGGGAATTCGGCGCTTGAAAGCATGTTAGAATCTGTGAAGCCGAACCATATTGTATTGGATGGGTCCGGGCTAAATAAGGTGATTAAGATTGATGAATATAATATGCAAGTGACGTGCGAGGCTGGCGTTGTATTGGAAGATATCGAGAACCAGTTGCGAGCGAGGGGATTGACAACGGGGCACTCACCGCAATCCAAACCACTGGCTCAAATGGGCGGTTTGGTTGCAACGCGTAGTACAGGGCAATTCTCAACGCTTTATGGTGGAATTGAAGATATGATTGTTGGTCTTGAAGCTGTGTTTCCAAATGGCGAAGTGACACGTATTAAAAATGTACCGAGACGCGCGGCGGGACCTGATATTCGCCATGTTGTTGTCGGGAATGAAGGCGCACTTTGTTACATTACAGAAGTGACTGTGAAAATTTTTAAATATCAACCAGAAAACCACCGTTTTTATGGCTATACGCTGGATGATATGGAAGTCGGATTTAAGATTTTACGTGAGGTGATGGTTGCGGGTTATAAGCCATCGATTGCGAGATTGTATGATGTGGCGGACGCGGCGGGGCATTTCTCACATTTCCAAAAGGATAAATGTGTGCTGATTTTCATGGCGGAAGGACCTGCGGGAATCACAGCGGCAACGGGAGCTGGAATTGAGGAAATCGTTGCGAAATATAAGCAATGTGAACAAGTTGAAAGCCAACTCATTTCGGATTGGTTCGATAATTTGAACTGGTTCCCTGAGCAAGTGGCAGAGGAGCGCGAGGAGATTGTCGCTACGAAAAATATGGGATTCACGACAGAAATTGCTGCAAATTGGGATAAAATAAACGCAATATACGAGTCGGCTTGTGCGCGTGTGAAAGCAGAAGTGCCTGATGTGACTTGGGTTGGCGGGCATTCATCGCATAGTTATATGAACGGGACAAATCTTTATTTTGTATATTATTATGATTTGAATTGTGAGCCTACAGAGGAAATTCACAAGTACCATAATCCGATTAACAAAATTATTGTGGAAGAGTCGTTGAAACACGGCGGAACAATGGTGCATCATCACGGCGTTGGTAAAGCGCGTGCTCCGTGGATTAAAGATGAGTACGGTTCATCATTCTATATTCTGAAAACGTTGAAGCAAGCGTTTGATCCGAATAATGTGATGAATGCAGGAAATATAATCCCGCTTGAGTTCTTAGATTAAAGCAGTGTAAGATAGTGTATTGGGCTATGAATGTGGCCCGATACACTATTGAAGATGGGGGATTTTAAAATGAGAGAGAATATGTTGGATTTGCTAGCAGATAACCCGATTATTGCGGCGATTAAAGATGAAACAGGGCTTGAAAAAGTGGTGCAGTCAAACTGTCATCTTGTATTTATTTTGTACGGAAATATTTGTAACATTGGTCAAATTGTAGCGCAGGTTAAGGCGGCTGGTAAAGTTGCTTTTGTGGATATTGATTTGGTGGAAGGTACGTCAAATCGCGAAATTGTTGTCGAGTTTATGCGGAAAAATACGGAGGCGGACGGGATTATTAGTTCGAAACCGGCGATTGTGCGCGCGGCAAAAATGAAAGGCTTTTACACGATTCATCGCTTTTTCTTGATTGATTCGATGTCATATCACAATTTGCCGAAACAGGTGGCAGCGTCAAAAACAGATTGTGTCGAGATTTTGCCAGGTTGTATGCCAAAAGTGCTCGGTTGGGTGCAAGATGCGATTAGTCAACCGATTGTTGCGAGTGGTTTGGTTTGTGATAAGGAAGATGTGTTGATGGCGCTAAAAGCTGGTGCTGTAGCGATTTCGTCAACAAGTCCGGACGTATGGGACAACATTTAATTTAAAAAAAGTGCATAGTGAAGAAAAGGACGTTTTAACCAAATAATGTAAGCGGTTTCGGATATGAAGGGGGCTAACTATGAAGAAGGCAAAATACAGTCGTTGGTTTATTATCGCAATTATTGGAATGACGGGCGGCATGAGTTTTGAGTTGCCGTATTTGAAATATAATTATCAAGTTCCGATGGAGTCGTTGATGGGGCTTAGTGCCACGCAGGTCGGGTTTATTATGAGTGTTTATGGAACTGCAGCAATGGTGTTGTATGCGCCGAGTGGGGTTATTGCGGATAAATTTTCGCATAAAAAATTGATTACATTTTCGATGCTGATTACAGGGGGCTTGGCGTTTGTCATGGCGCTTTATCCACCGTATTGGATGTTGTTGGTGATTCAAGTATTGTTGGCGATTACGACGGTTTTGTTTATGTGGTCGGCGACGGTGAAGGCTGTTGCAATCTTAGGAACGGCGGATGAGCAAGGAAGTTTACTCGGTTTTGCGGAAGGGATGCGTGGGTTTGGAGCGCTTGTGACGGCATTTTTGACGTTATGGATGTTTCAGCTTTTTGGCGCAGACACGAACCCGAATAGTTTAAAAGCGGTGATGGTGACGTACGGGATTTTTTATATTGTGTTCGGGATTTTATGCTGGTTTGTTGTGCCAGAAGAGACGAAAGCGGCACGTGCAGCTTTACCAAAATCGGAAAAGTTAACGGTGAAGGATATACTGATTGTCTTGAAAAAACGGACGACTTGGTATTGTAGCTTGATTATTATGGGTGTTTATACGATTTTTGCAGTGCTGAGTTATACGACGAGTTACTTAATTGATATTTTTGCGATGCCGGTTGTAATGGCGACGTTTATCGGGATGATTCGGAATCAAGTTTTCCGGACGATTAGTGGACCAGTGGGAGCGCTTGTGTCGGCTAAGACGCGGCTGAAATCGCCAACGAAGATCATTTTTATTAGTGCGATTGTGACGTTTGTTGGGCTGATTTGCCTGATTGTTATTCCAGCTAGTGCGAGTATTATTTTTGTGATGATTGGGCTAGTTTTATTGTTGGCTTTCTTTAATTATGTGTCACGCGGGATGTATTTTGCGACGATTGGGGAGGCTGGGACTCCGAGTTCGACGATGGGGACGACGATTGGTGTAGCATCTTTGATAGGCTTTTTACCAGATGTGTTTATTTACCCGTTGATTGGATATTGGCAAGACACGCTTGAGGCAACGCAGGCTTATCGAAACATGTGGATTTTAGGATTAGTCGCAACGGCGATGGCGCTCGTTTTCTGTATGTTGTTGATGCGTGATATTAAACATAAAAAACAAGCTGTAATGGCTTCGATAGAGACACTTTGAGGAGGAAAATAAGATGAATATACAAGATTTTGAAATGGACTTCTTTTCGTTAAAAGGTAAAAATGCAATTGTGACAGGTGGGAATTCAGGATTGGGGCAGGCTTTTGCACTGGCACTGGCGAAGGCTGGAGCGAATCTATTTATTCCGAGTATTGTCGCAGATGACGGCACGACAGAGCGGTTAATTAATGAAGCAGGCGGGAAAATGGTGTTTGTGCAGGCGGATATTACGAAGAATGGTGTCGCGAAGCAGATTATCGATGGATGTGTGGAGGCGCTTGGATCTGTGGATATTTTAGTGAATTCAGCGGGGATTTGTAAAATTGCGGAAGTGCAGGATTTTGGGCGGGAGCAGTGGGATCCGATGATTCAGCTGAATTTGACGGCGGCTTTTGAACTAAGCTATGAGGCTTCGAAACGAATGATTCCGCAACGGAGCGGGAAAATTATTAACATTTGTTCGCTGTTTTCGTTCCTAGGTGGGCAGTGGTCTCCGGCGTATGCGGCGACGAAACATGGGATTGCGGGTTTGACGAAGGCGTATTGTGATGAATTAGCGCAGTATAATATTCAGGTGAACGGGATTGCGCCGGGGTATTATGCAACGGAAATCACAACGGCGACGCGGAGCAATCCTGAAACGAATCAGCGAGTGTTGGATCATATTCCAGCTAACCGTTGGGGCGAGACGCAGGATTTGATGGGAACAACGGTGTTCTTAGCAAGCCGTGCTTCGGATTATGTGAATGGACATCTGCTCGTTGTGGATGGTGGTTATTTGGTACGCTAAGGCTAATTTGACAGAAAAGAAGGTTTGGATGCAGATGAGGAATAAATATATTATTGGGATTGATGGTGGTTCGCAGAGCTCGAAAGTCGTTATTTTTGATTTGGAGGGCACGATTGTTTCAGAAGGAAAATGCGAATTGCAGCCGATGTATTTGGCGGAGAATGGTGTTGTGGAGCATCCGGATGATGATTTATGGGATTCGCTTGTTGTGGCAAGTCAAGCAGCAATGGATAATTTCCCGGGAAATAAAGCGGATATTATCGGATTGGGACTGTGCACGATTCGGTTTTGCCGGGCGTTGTTGAAAGCGGATGGAAGTTTGGCGTCTCCGGTGATGAGCTGGATGGATGCGAGGGTATCGAAGCCTTATGCGCATGAGTTTGATGATGTGGCGTATGTGACAACGACCTCAGGATACGTGACGCAACGTTTGACGGGTAAGTTTGTGGATACGGCGGCGAATTATCAGGGGCAGTGGCCGATTGATACGGATACGTGGGCTTGGAGCGATGATGCTGCTGTGATGAAGCAGTTTGGGATTCCACGTGAGATGCTGTTTGATTTGCAGATGCCAGGCTCGATTTTGGGAACTGTAACGGAAGACGCAGCTACTAAACTTGGGATTCCTATGGGGATTCCGGTGGTTGCGACTGCGAATGATAAGGCGGTAGAAGCGCTTGGATCGGGGCTGTTGGCAGAAAATACGGCAATGATTTCGCTTGGAACGTATATCGCGGCGATGATTCCCGGGCACGATAATCCAAAGGACACGAAGGCGTTTTGGACGAATTTTGCATCAACACCACGGCAATATCTTTATGAAAGCAACGGGATACGACGCGGTATGTGGACAGTGAGTTGGTTTAAGGAGCTTTTGGGTGACGATATCATGTTAAAAGCACACCAAGATGGGCATTCGGTTGAAGAATTTTTAAATCGGGAAGCGCAACATATTCCGGCGGGTTCGGAAGGCCTGATGACGGTTCTTGACTGGCTAGCACCAAGCGATGCCCCGTACCGAAAAGGAATGATGATTGGTTTTGATGCAAGGCATACACGAGCGCATATCTATCGTTCTATTTTAGAAGCGATTGCAATGACCATGAAAAACCGTGTGGATGAAATGTGCGAGGAACTTGGCATCTCGCTCGAAAAATTGATTATATCAGGAGGAGGATCCAACAGCGCTTTATTGATGCAAATTTTCGCTGATGTTTTTGGAATTAAAACGATGCGAAATCAAGTAAATGGTTCTGCTAGCTTAGGCGCAGCAATCTGTGTGGCCACGGCTCTGAACCTGTATCCAGATTACGAAACGGCAGTCCAGAAAATGGTGCGTACAGGCAGTACATTCGAATCGGATACAACAAACTTTGCATTATATAGTAGAATAAATCAGGAAGTATACAAAGATATTGCACAAAGTACTGACGGCTTACTAAAAAAAGCCGATTTAATTTTTCAATAAAATAAGCAAGCGGAGCCATCGATATCATCGCTCTCCGCTTGCTTATTTTTACACTTTCCTCGCTTCAATAATTTCGCCTAATTGACTGAAATCTCGCTTTGTTGGCGGTACATGCCAAACTAATACCTTTATTTTGGAGGGTAATTCGACATGTGAGTCGCTAATAATTAAGTCATATTGCGGCATATGTTCTTTTGGATCGAGCTCTTCACAAAAAATGAGATATTCCTCCGAGTAATGTTGGCGAATCTGTCCTTTCAGATATTCTTCCCACAAAAAACCACTTTTTGAAATAACTTTCACATGTAAGCGCCGCGTGAACAATTCATTCATAAGAGAAACATTAAATAAATCGTGTAAATAGGTTGAAATCACTTTTTTATTATCACGAACGAAAAGGTAGTCGGGATGGCGCTCATATTTTTGAAGTTTTTGCATAATCATCTCCATTGTAATCACGTCAGGATAGAATTTTTTAGAGAAATGATCCACATCTAAAATAAGATTTGTCTTTTTCACAAATGTGAAGCGAGTTAAATAGTCTAGGATAGCTAACTTTATTGTATCGTATTCCTGTATACGACCATCTAGCAAAGTGAGAATGTCCTCAGCTAAGGCGAAGCGCTGTTTTCTGAATTTTTTATGATAATCAATGCGAAATTTTATTCGATCAAGACTGATATCCGTGAACGAGCATAAGAAACTAATATTTAGAATAGTATACCGCTCGATTAAGCTCATAGGTTCGTCTAAAAAAGCATCTAAATCATTAAAATCAATGTTTTCAGCATGATAGTACTTATAAATATCATCAATGGTGCTTTTT
>NZ_CAUYTL010000018.1:0-60697 GCF_963575615.1 Listeria rocourtiae subsp. hofi
GAGCTAACAGTTCCTACTGCCAAGCCTGTAGTGGACTTTCACCACCTAGCATTTGCGCATGCTGGGCGCACAAAAATCTCTGAACTTTACTTTTCGTCAAGTTCAGAGATTCATATCAATGTTCGATAACTTCTGTTTTATTCACAATAGGCGCTAATGACTGCTTTTTCTTCTTAATAAACATAGCTAAAATCACCGCAATTACTGAAAGAATCGAGGAAACCAAAAATGCCGTCTCAATACCGTGAATCAGCACATGATTCGCGATTTGTTCTTTTGTTTTCCCCGCAATATCTGCCGCAGTCAAATTTTGACCGAAGTTTTTCGCGCTTTTTGACATCGTTGTGATAAGTAGCGCTGTTCCTAGTGAGCCCGCAATTTGCCGAACTGTATTAAACATCGCCGATCCATGAGCTGCCATCGAAAGCGGTAAAGAGTTGAGTGCCGCAGTTTGCAGTGGCATCATCACCATCGCCATGCCACTCGCCCGAATCGTTTGTACAACAACAATGTATGTCAATGTCGTACTTTCATCCAAGTTCGTGAATAAAAATGTTGTTACAGCCATAATAATGAGCCCAATCAAAGATAAATATTTCGCGCCAAAGCGGTCAAACATAATACCCGTAACTGGCGAAAGAGCAGCCGTCATCACTGCTCCTGGCAAGAGCACAAGTCCAGATTCTAGTGGTGTAAAATGCCGCACACTTTGCAAGAAAATCGGAAATAACAGCATACCACCATATAATCCCATCATGACAAAGAAACTAATTGTTGTTGTTAAAGTAAACGTTCTATGTTTAAAAACATTGAAATTCAGCAAAGGGGTTTTTGCGCGTCCTTGATACCAAATAAATACTGCTAAAACGATAAATCCTAATACAACAAAGCCTAGCACCTTCGCGGATAGAAAATCATGATCTCCCGCGTTACTGAATCCTAATAGCAAGCTACCAAAGCCAACCGTCGACATAATAACACCGAGAAAATCCAATTTTGGAAAAGTCCGCTTCCCAACATTTTTTAATAGGAAAAAGGCTACAATCACATCAAGAATTGCGAAAGGAATAATAATATAAAAAAGATTCCGCCAATCATATTCTTGTACAATCCAACCTGATAAAGTTGGTCCAATCGCTGGCGCAAAGTTCATTGCCAGCCCAATCAGCCCCATCGCTCGGCCACGCCGTTCCATCGGGAAAAGATTCAATACAACGACTGTTAAGAGTGGCATTACAATACCAGCCCCAACCGCTTGCACCATTCGTCCAATAATAAGTACTGTATAATCCCCGGCAAAACCAGAAATTGTCGTACCGATGGCAAATGTAATCATCGCAAATAAATATAGTTGCCTCGTTGTAAACCGCTCAATCAAAAACGCTGTCATTGGAATCATAACACCATTGACCAGCATAAATCCTGTCGTTAACCATTGGCCTTGGCTCGCCGTAATATTGAAATCGGTCATGATACTTGGTAGCGCCACATTCATCAGCGTTTGGTTCAATATAGTGACAAAAGCTCCCATCAGCATCACAATTAAGATACCGTTTGTTTTAATTCCCTCACTTGCTGCTTTCATATTCATTATTCTGCTTCTCCTTTTCGTTCTAGTAACGCAATCATTTTTTCGTGTGTCATAAGCATTGCTCTTAGTTCCTCTGAATCAATTTCTAAAACCGCTTCTAGTCGGTCAAAAAAAACATCGTACGTATCATCTACTTTGGCAAGCCCCTCTGAGGTTAACTGTAAATTAAGTGCCCGACGATTTCCTTCATCACGCCCTCGTGTTAAAAAATTGGCCTTGACTAACCGATCTACAATACCGCTCATTGTGCTTTTATTAACTTGCACGCGCTCAGCCAATTCCCCAAGCGTTAAATGCGGCTCCCTTTTCAACGTCCCTAGCGCAAACAATTGTACCGTTGTAATATCACGCTTAGTCGCCTCTTCTTGCAAATAATGGTGAATTTTCCGTTGCATTGTTCGAAACGAAAGAACGACTTCACGTATTAACTTTTCATCCAAATTATGTTCCTCCCTTAATGTTCACAAACGAAAGATTCGTATGCGAACTATTAACAAAGCTTATTATACGCCGATTTATGCTGATGTCAAGCCTCTTTTTTCTTGAAAGCGAACACAATAAGCGTATAGTTAGTATTTATTTTTTATATACATTTCGTCCCTTGATGAAACACGAGTCGCCACCTATTATCCGTATACTTCCAGATAGAACTTCGAAGGGAGTATTGATTCTCAGTTACGTTGAAGATACGATATGTTGCCAAAACAATGTCTTCTGATAACTCCTGAATACTAAAGTCACTCAGCTCCATCTGTACCTCCCCAATACCATCCTCACTAATCGGTTCATCTCTATACAGAATACGGCCAGAGCTGCCAATTTCAAAAAATTCTTCCGCTAAAATTTCACGTAATGCTTGTCGTGATAATCGAACCCTTGACGTCAATAGCTGCTCCTCCAAATTTTGCAATCGCGTTTTTAATGTTTCATCCATTTTTCTGCTCCAATCTAAGAAACCGAATGAATTCATATCATCATGAACCCATTCGGTTTCCTTATTATTTAATCTACCGCTAACTCGCCACACTGTTTCAAAATTTCTTTAGTGAAAGCATCATGCAACGTCTTCGTCACAGGACCACGTTTGCCGTCACCGACAAGCTTGCCATCAATTTCGATAATCGGCGTCACTTCAATCGTTGTGCTGGAAATAAATACTTCATCTGCTGCAGCCAAATCCGTCAGCGTAAAGCCAGATTCAACAACTGGAATTCCATTTTCACGAGCTACTCGCAAAATAACTTGACGTGTAATACCTTCTAAAATCAAGTTATTAGAAGCATGCGTAATCAGTTTACCATCTTTAACAATATAGGCATTTGCTGCTGAACCTTCCGTCACGTTCTCTCCACGATGCAGGATAGCTTCAAATGCACCAGCTTGATGCGCTTTATTTTTGGCAATCGAATTACCTAATAAATTAAGGCTCTTAATATCGCATCGCAACCAGCGAACGTCCTCTTCTAGAATTGCTTTACGCCCATTCTCAAACAGCGTCTTATCACGCGGCACTTCACTCGCTGATGCAGTAAGTACAGCTTCTGGTGGCGTGCTCGGAATAACGTGATTACGCGGCGACTGCTCTCCACGCGTGATTTGAAGATACACATTACCAGTCCCAATATTATTCGCCTTCATCAAACCATCTACGAGCTTGCGCAATTCTGGCTTGCTGTATGGGATATCAAGATCAATCTTAGCGGCGCTTGCATATAAACGCTCAATATGCTCATCATATGTAAAAAACTGTCCGTTGTACATACGAATAACCTCGTAAACCCCATCCCCGAACTGGTAACCTCTATCTTCAACATCAACTTTTGCTTCGTCACGTTCTATTAATTGGTCTTTCACTAATACTTTCATCAATCAGCACTCCTTCGCGAATGTTTTTGCAACTATCTAAAAATTCCAATCAAGACCAGAGCAGAAGGCAAAATCAGCGTTTTGTTCCTCTGCTTCATCAGTCTGAATCTTAATTTTTTTCAATTATATACTTTACTTCGCCAGTTTGTAAAGGGCTTCGGCATAAATCGCAATTGTTTTGATTAAATCATCGAAATACGCGAACTCATCTTTTTGATGCATCGTGTCTTCACGACCTGGGAATAGCGCTCCAAAAGCAACACCGGTTTCCATGTGACGTGCATATGTTCCACCACCAATAGCTAGTAATGTTGCTTCTTCGCCAGTCTGGTTTGTATATACTTCTTGTAATGTTTGAATTAATGGGTGGTCTTTTGGCACGAATAATGGTTTAGAATCCTCATAATGCGTATATTGACCGTTATACTCATTAACAACGGTTTCCATTTTCAGTTTCAGTTGTTCCATATTCGCTGTTACTGGATAGCGGAAGTTCAGGCCATAGCGCCCACCTTCTTCAACGCTGTAACGGATGACACCGACATTCATTGTCAACTCGCCACTCTCGTCATCTTCATAGCGAATGCCCAGCTTCATCGCACGGGAATCCCCATACAAGTAATCTTTACCAAATGTAACGAAATCGCTTGCCGCACCTGTTTGCGTAAATTTACCAAGGAATGCCACTAAATGAAGTCCCGCATTAATACCGTTATTCGGCTCCATTGCGTGTGCCGCTTTACCAACTAGAGAAAGTGTCACCTTGTTTCCTGATTCCACTAATTCACCAGCTAGTTTTGTTTCTTTTTGATAAGCTTCGAATTTTTTAGAAAGAACATCAAAATCCTTCACGTTTTCTAAAACAGCTTTCGCATGGTCCGGAACCATATTGTAACGAGCACCTGATTCAAAACTAATGAGACGGAAATCAGCGTCTCCATCTTTTTCTCCATCTTTGAAAGAAATATCAAGCTCTGAAATTCCTTTTTCAGCGTGAATAATCGGGAATTCTGCATCGGGAACAAAACCCATTGTTGGTTGCTCTTCCGTTTCAAAATAGCGCTCCACGCATGACATGCCACTTTCTTCATCCGATCCGTAAATCATTCGAACGCGGCGAGACAGCGGTAAATCCAGTTCTTTAATGATTTTCATCGCGTAGTAAGCAGCCATCGCTGGGCCTTTGTCATCCGCTGAGCCTCGCGCGAATACTTTGCCATCTTTCAAAATCGGGTCAAACGGATCATGTGACCAATCGTCGCCAACCGGTACTACATCCACGTGCCCCAATGCTGCAACGAGTTCTTCACCTTGACCAAACTCCGCATGACCAGCAACATTACCAACTTCTTTCGTTGTGAAACCGTCTTTTGCCGCCAACTCTAAAGCAAAATCCAATGCTTTTTTCACATCTGGGCCAAACGGTGCCTCCTCCGTTGCTTTGGAATCATCGCGCACACTTGGAATGCTCAAAATCGCAAATAAGTCACGTTTGAAATCATCGCGGCGCTTCTCTACTTCCTCTTGCCAATTGATCGTACTCATATTATAACAATCCCTTCAACAGTTAATTTATCTCTTCCATTGTATACCCTTTTGCACTCGTATGAAAGCATTTTGAGGCGAATTAAGACATAAATCCTTGGATCGCTTCAAAATCCCAGCGCACCATCCGTGATGCAAACACAACATCCATTCGTTCTAAGCTACTCGCTTCTAGCGGAAACCAGTCATATGCTTGATGTTCACTCGAAAGCCGTACGTCGCCTTCTGGTTTTTCACACAAATAAATAACACCTGTAATTTGATACTCTGGTTGGAAAAATTCCCACGTATCATAGAGAATAAACGGCTGTACTTGTAAACCTGTTTCCTCTTGTACTTCCCGAAATAGCGCTTCTCCTTTTGTCTCTCCGAAGTTCATCCGTCCCCCTGGAAGTTCCCAGACATCCTCTTTGATACCAGCTTTCTTCAAAACTAAAAATTGGCCATTATGTATAATCACTGCTTTTACTGCTGGAAAAATTGGTTTCATTTCACTTTCACTCCTTTTCTGGATAGGTTATACTATATTGGACAATTTGGCAAGTAGGTTTATAATAACTACTAAAGATGACGTAACTAAAAATAGGAGAAAGGAAGTTAGGAAATGAAAAAAATCACGCCGAAGGTAATCTGCGCTTGGATTAAACAACGGGAAGATGAGTCGAATAAAGGGGATTATGGTCGTGCTCTATTAATCGGTGGAAATGAACGACTCGGTGGCGCGATTATTATGGCAGCACAAGGAACAATTTATAGCGGTGCTGGCCTTGTAACAGTCGCAACGCATCCTGTAAACCGTTCGGCACTTCATGCAAGACTTCCTGAGGCAATGTGCCTTGATTTTAATGACACAGAGTACTTGTTAGAAGTACTGCCACAATTTGATACAATTTTAATAGGACCTGGACTTGGTTTAGGTGAAACGGCGCAACAACTTTTATCACTTGTTTGTGAACATACCCGTGCAAATCAAAGGATTGTGATGGATGGTGATGCAATCACTTTATACGCCTCACAAAATTTCAAAAAACCAGAGACAACGCTTATTTTCACGCCACATCGTAAAGAGTGGGAAAGATTAACGCATACGGATACCGAAGATTTGGATGATATGAAGAACCAAGATTTCGCGACTGATTTGGATGCAATTGTTGTTTTGAAAGATCATCGTACACGTGTTTATATCGAGGATGATATTTGGCAGAATATATACGGAACGCCTGCAATGGCAACAGGTGGCATGGGCGACACACTTGCTGGTATGGTTGCAGGATTACTCGGCCAATTAGAAAAGTCAAAACATGCCGTCCTCACAGCTGTATTTTTGCATAGTTATATTGGAGAAACGCTTGCGAAAAAGAAGTATGTTGTCTTACCAACCGAAGTCGCCGAACAGATTCCCTATTATTTGAAAAAATTTAGCGAAACAGATGATAATCCCTATTAATAAAAATCAAGTAAAGCCTACAAACTTATCCAATGTGGACGGTTTGTAGGTTTTTTGGTTATTTTAAAGCTTATCAGGTGTAGCATTTTCTTACTTAAAAAGCCTGCAGAGTCTATTCATAATCTGCAAGCTTCGATTTTATTCTTTTGTTCTTGGTAGTTTTAGTCCAATTGTCATTCCAAATAATAAGGCGCCTAAAATGATAAATGGCATTGCAAGCCAAGTTATATAGTTCAGATAAATCGCCGTGAGCCCCGCAAGGACGCAAAGAGCGCCGAGTAATACACAAACGCGAGCCCGCCTTGCTTCTTTTGACCTTTTTCTTGTTCGTTTTTCCATGCTGTTGTGCCTCCCTTTTATGCTTTTATTCTTAGTTTCCGGCGAATTGTTGCGGCTCTTGGGCCAAATACTTTATCAAATAGTCGTAATCTTAAGCTGAGATAACCATAAACTAGCGCGCCCACTCCACCGCATAGGATGAGTAGAAGCATTGAACCAAATTTTGACTCTGGGTTAATAAACATCGTGAAACCTTGGTATGCAAGCAATACAGCGATCGCCATTACTAAGTTAAGAATCAGCATCAAAACCGTTCTTCTTAGGATAACGCTGAAATTATAGTTCGCATATTTCCTGATAATAATCATCGCAAAAATCACGGAAACAGTATAGCCAAGTCCAGTCGCAGCAACAGAACCACGCGCACCCATCCACATCATCAGCGGCATTTGGAAAATTGATTTCGTCAATAAACCGATGAGTAAACTCAAAATAGTGAATCGTTGTTCGTCAATCCCTTGTAAAATGGCTGCTGTTACGCTGAATAGAGACAGTAGAATCGCTACTGGCGCATAGAATGCTAAGATTTGAATTCCCGCCGGATCATGCTCATAAAACACCGTGTAGAGCGGTTCTGCAAGCAAGGACATCCCGATACAAGCTGGTAATGTGATGAAAAGTAATACTTGAAAAACATCATTTAATTGCTTTTTCACATTTTCTTGTTCGCCGCGCGCATAGGCAGCTGTCACAAGTGGTACAATCGTCATCGAAAACGCAGTCGCCAAGCTGACAGGAATGATGACTAGTTTTTGCGCACTAAAGTTAACGATACCTAGTAAATTCTCAGCTTCATGCCCGCTATAGCCAATCCATGTTAAGATCCGGCCAAACGTGAACTGATCAATTTGTTGATACAACGAACTCGCGATACCGACAACAACGAATGGAATCGCAGTAATGAAAATATCTTTATACATCGATGGCAATGAGACCGTAACTTCGCCTTTACTGGTTCGTAGCAATGCATCGAGTCCTTTTTTTCGCTTGAAGAAGTACCAAAGCAAACAAACAAGGCTCGCCAAAGCTCCGATAAATGCCGCAAACGTTGCAATACTAATTGCACTAACAACTGTACCTTGTAAGATGTATAGAACCGTTGCAGAACCAACAAGTAAGAAGGCAATGCGAACAATTTGCTCAATGACTTGAGAAACCGCAGAAGGCCCCATTGATTGATAGCCTTGAAAAAAACCACGAATCAGACTCATAACAGGAATAACGATAAGCGCGAAGCTGACCGCACGAATAACGCCAGTCACATCCTCCACTGTATAGCCGCTACCCTCAATCGATTGTAGCCCTGCAAGTACGGGTGCCAAAGCATACATCACAACGAAGCTAACAACACCCGTTGCAAGCATTAAATAAACGCCCGTTCGGAATAAACGCCGCCCAATTTCATACTCACCGATTGCATTATATTTCGCGACATATTTTGCCACCGCAAGCGGAACACCCGCCGTTGCGATTCCTAGAAAAATTTGATACGGGACATACCCGAAATTATACAAAGTCATCGGTCCAGCGCCACCCATAATCCAATAAAACGGAATGACATAAAACAGACCTAAGAATTTAGAAATAAACGTTCCTAACGTTAAAATGAAAGTTCCTCGAAGTAGTTTTGATGAAGACATAGACCTCGTCCTTTATTGTGAAGTGCTCTTTTCTTGAGCCGATGAATAACACTCGCTTTTTCATGAAATGCTGATTTGTTTAAAACTCAACTAAATTTTAGTTTACTCCTTCTTGCACAACCTTGCAATGATTAGTTGAAAATAAATAAAAAAAAAACGGAAAAATATCCGCTTTTTTTCTATTACTATCTAGTTTTGCTTGCTTCATTAATAAATTTACTAAGTTCTTCATGTTTCCCTTCATGCATTAGTTGCACGACTTTACTACCTACAATCACGCCATCACAAACAGCTGAAAATCTTGCGACATGCTCCAAATTAGAAATTCCAAAGCCTGCCAAAACTGGTACTGGACTAATTGTTTTTAAGTATGTCAAATTTTCATCAATCTTATCACCAAATACCGCGCGCTCACCAGTCGTTCCGTTTACTGTCACGGCGTAAATGAAGCCTTGTGCTTGTTTCGCAATCATTTTCATCCGTTCTTTAGGGCTTGTCAGCGAAATTAACGGAATCAGGGCTATATCTGTATTTTCCAAATGTGGCAAGATCAAATCACGGTGCTCATACGGTAAATCAGGAATAATCAATCCTTTAATCGGTGTTTTCTTGGCAAGTTCAATGAATTTTTCTACACCAAGGTGATAAATCGGATTAAAATAACTCATCACAACTAGCGGAATCTCGATTTTACTCGTTGTCAGAACCTCTAGAATCTGCTCAAGGCTTATTTTATCCGCCAATGCACGCGCACCAGCTTTTTGAATCACTGGGCCATCCGCTACTGGATCAGAGAAGGGAATGCCGAGCTCGATTGCTGTTGCTCCTGCATCGCTTAGAAGTTGCATTTGTTTTTCTAACTGGTCAAGTCCGCCATCCCCCGCCATCATATACGGAACTACGGCTAAATTAGCTTGTTCAATCGCGTTTTGTAATTTCATTTGTCACCTTCTCCTTTCAAACGGGCACGTATTTGATCCACATCTTTATCACCGCGACCAGACAAGCAAACGACGATGCTTTCTTCTGGGTTCATTTTGCCAGCTAGCTCTACTGCGAAAGAGATGGCATGTGAGCTTTCTAACGCCGGAATGATCCCTTCGGTGCGGCAAAGTAATTGGAAAGCTTCTACAGCCTCGTCATCGGTTACAGAAGCATATGTGGCACGCCCTTCATCTCGTAAAAAACTGTGCTCCGGACCAATGCCTGGATAATCTAGACCCGCCGAAATGGAATAAGCTTCCTGAATTTGACCTGCATCATCTTGTAAAATGTGCATCATTGCACCGTGCAAAACACCAACCTCGCCTTTGGAAAGTGATGCAGCATGAAACGCGGTGTCTAGGCCAGAACCAGCCGCCTCAACGCCATACATTTTGACCGACACATCATTTACAAATGGATAAAATAGCCCCATCGAGTTACTGCCACCGCCGATACATGCTACTATTGCATCTGGCAAGCGATTTTCCTTTTCTAAATGCTGTGCACGCGCCTCTAAGCCAATCACGCTTTGGAAATCACGAACAATTTGCGGAAATGGGTGGGGGCCTAAAACCGAGCCCATTATATAATGCGTATCTTCCACATTAGCCACCCAATAGCGCAATGCCTCATTCACGGCGTCTTTTAACGTGCCATTTCCGCCTGAAACGCTAACTACTTCCGCACCAAGCAACTCCATACGGAAAACATTCAACTGCTGGCGACGAATATCTTCTTCTCCCATAAAAATCGTGCAGTCGAGGTTAAACAAAGCGGCTACAGTTGCTGTCGCCACGCCATGTTGCCCAGCGCCAGTTTCCGCTACTACTTTCTTTTTCCCCATTTGACGCGTCAACAGAGCTTGCCCAATGCAATTATTGATTTTATGCGCGCCAGTATGATTCAAATCTTCTCGCTTTAAGTAAATTTTAGCGCCACCTGCATGCGCCGTTAATTGTTCCGCAAAATAAAGTGGGGATTCGCGCCCAACATAATCGCGTAAATAATAGCTCAATTCTTTTTGAAATGCCTCATCTGTTTTTGAAATTTCATAAGCTTCCTCTAACTCTGTGACAGCTTTCATCAATGTTTCTGGAACAAATTTTCCACCGTAATTCCCATAGAAGCCGGCTTTATTCGGTACATTATAACTCATTTTCAGAACTCCTTTGCTTTTTGAATGAATTTTATTATTTTTTCAGGATCTTTCGCCCCACCCGTTTCGACACCGGAAGATACGTCCACAGCAAACGGTCGGAATTGCTCGATAGCCGTGGCCACATTCGTCACATCCAAACCACCCGCAATCATTAGCCGCTCCTTAGGCAAATATTGCTTCACAACCGCCTGCCAGTCAAACGTTTCGCCGTGTCCCGCAATTGGGGCATCAAGCAAAATCAAGCTGTTCGGATACATTGCTATGTCGCCATTGACCTTCCCATTCTTTACTTGAAACGCCTTAATTGTTGGATAATTAATTTTGGCTAAATCAGCCGCTGTCTCCTGTCCATGACACTGCACGATATCTAATGGTACTAGCGCTGCAATTCTGTTGATTTCCGCAGGGGTTTCATTGACAAAAACACCTACTTTTTTGACATGACTCGGGACATTTTCAGCTAACAGTCGTGCCTCATCTGGTTTTACTTGGCGTTTGCTCGGGGCAAAGACAAAACCAATCATTTCGGCTCCGTACGCTATAGCAGTCTCGATATCAGATCGCGATTTTAATCCACAAAATTTGACCTGTGTCATAGTCTGCTCACCTTCAACGCACTTGCTGCTTGCTCCACTAGATTGGTCCGCATCAATGCCTCACCGACAAGAACAACACTGAAAGATTTCGCCACTCGCGCCACGTCCTCAGGCTCACGAATACCACTTTCGCTAATATAAAACGCATCCGAGCGCGAGAATTCTCTTGCCACACGTTCACTCACCGCGATGTCCACCACAAAACTATGTAAGTCACGGTTATTCACGCCAATCAGTTTTGCACCCAGTCGCTCAGCAATCTTAAGTTCCGCCTCATTATGCACTTCTACAAGCACCTCTAAATCGAGTGCGGATGCTTGCTTAAACAATGTCGTCAGCACTTGCTCTGATAAGGCTGCGACAATAAGCAACACAATGGATGCACCTGCATTTTTTGCACGAATTAATTGCTTTTCACTGATGATAAAGTCCTTACATAAAACAGGAATTTCAACTGCTTGCGCTACAGCTCGCAAATCCTCAATATCACCTTTAAAAAATTGCTGATCTGTCAACACCGAAATCGCACCGGCACCAGCAGCTTCATAACTTTTCGCTTGGGCAACTGGATCAACGTCTAAATTAATTGCCCCTTTCGATGGAGACGCCCGCTTTACTTCTGCAATTAACTGGACTACTGTATTATTCTCTTTTAGAAAATCATAAAAATATGGTTTTTCACGCGGTAATTCAGCGTTTTCTAACTGCATTTCCGCCACTTCTTGTGCTTTTTTTGCTAAAATCTCTTCTAAAAATGTCATCCTACTAATCGCTCCTTCTGACAAGCTAATAATTGTGTTAATTTGGCATAAGCCGCGCCGCTATCCAATAAGTCTCGTGCCATTTCAATTCCTAATTCCAACGTTCTCACTTTCCCATGTGCCAACAAGCCAAGGCCCGCATTCAAAATCACCGTATCATAAAACGCACTCGGCTCTGCTTTTAAAACTGACAGCAAAATTTCCGCATTCCGTTTCGCATCGCCACCTCGAATCGCCGCTAAATCACGTCTTTCTAAACCGACATCCTCCGGCAAAAAAGTATGCAGTGACACGTCACCATTTTCTAGTAACGCATAGTGATTCTCACCTGCAAGTGAAGCCTCATCCATGTAACCACCACCGTTCACTACAATCGCGCGCTTTCTACCTAATTTCCCAAGCACTTGCGCCGTTTGCTCCAATAAATCACGACGATAAATTCCCATCAATTGCGTTTCCAACTTCACCGGATTCGTAAGCGGTCCAATCAAATTGAAAATCGTTGGTGTATTCAACTCTCGGCGAACTTCCATCACATATTTCATATTCGGATGCACATGTGGTGCGAATAAGAAGGCAATGCCAACATTCTCCAGTAAATATACCATATCCTCTGTGCCAAGCGAAATATCAATGCCTAGCTCCTGACAAACATCCGCACTTCCCGACTTGCTCGAAATACTACGATTACCATGTTTCGCCACTTTTATTCCAGCTGCTGCCAAAACAAAAGCTGAGGTTGTACTCACATTAAAACTTAGCGATTTATCTCCGCCAGTACCACAATTATCCATCGTATTTGTAGAAGCAATCGGTAATTGAATCGCCACATCTTGCATCGTTTCTGCAATCGCCTGCATCTCTTCAATTGTTTCGCCTTTAATTTTTAGAGCCATCAAGAAAGCCGCGATTTGCGCCTGACTCAATTTACCCGCAAAAATGGCCGTAGCCACCTCTTCCATCTCCCCTCGCATCAAATTCTGCTGGTCATACACTTTTTGCAAATACGCTTCCATCACGTTCACTCTCCTTCTCTACAATCGCCACAAAATTCGCCATCATCCGTTTGCCGTCCAATGTTCCAATCGACTCTGGATGAAACTGCAATCCATAAACCGGGAACCCACGTAGCTGTATTGCCATAATTTCATCGTCATCTAATGATTTCGCTAAAATCTCTAATTCTTCAGGAAATGCAACCTTCTCCACAATTAGTGAGTGGTATCTCATGATTTCTAACGTCACATCCAGCCCAGCAAAAATTGCACCCGCCGTCTGATGCATCATCGAAACCTTCCCGTGCCTAATTGCGTTAGCCTGACTCACCGTCCCGCCAAATACCTCGCCAATTGCCTGATGTCCCAAGCAAATACCTAACATTGGCTTCACCTTCGCAAATCGTCGTACAACCTCTTCTAAAAGTCCAGCCTCACTCGGTTTCCCAGGGCCCGGCGACAACACAATTCCTGAAGCAACTTCCGCCATCTCCATCAAATCGGTTGCATCATTCCGACGAATCATAATTTCACCAGCAAATTCTGCCAAATACTGTTCCAAATTATACGTAAACGAATCATAATTATCGACCAATAAAATCATTTTCCAACCTCCAGTAACGCCTTTGCTTTTTGCAACGTTTCTAAATATTCACTCTCTGGATCCGAATCATACACAATCCCAGCACCAGCCTGCACGTAAGCCGTTCCTTGATGCATTACCATAGTCCGAATTGCCAGAGCAAAATCACAATCTCCTTGATGCGTTAAGTAGCCAACTGCTCCCGCATAAGGACCGCGCTTTACATTTTCCCATTCATAGATACGCTCCATCGCTCGAATCTTCGGAGCGCCACTCACCGTCCCAGCTGGCAAAACCGATTTCAGTGCGTCCATTGCAGTCAGCTCTGGCTTTAGCGTCCCTTCCACAACTGAAACTAAATGCATTAAAAAGCGATATCGCTCAATTGTCAAGTAAACCGGAACAGCAACGCTCCCCGTCACCGCAACCTTTCCAATGTCATTCCGTCCCAAATCCACCAACATCCGATGCTCCGCAAGTTCCTTCTCATCGTGTAACAATTCATCTGCTAAACGCTCATCTTCTTGCTTCGTCGCCCCACGTTTTCGCGTCCCAGCAATAGGATTCGTTATTACCACATCACCAGTCACGCTCACCAAACTTTCTGGTGATGATCCAATCAACTTTGTCTCACCAAAATCTACAAAAAATAAATACGGCGAAGGATTCAACAATCGTAATTTTCGATAATAATCAAACGCATCACCCAAAAAAGGAGCCTCCAAGCGCTGCGACAACACAATTTGGAAAAAGTCACCTTCTTTTATATACCTTTTCGCTTTTTCAACTTGCATCATGTATTCCGCTTTTGTGACATTACTCGAATAATCCATAGGCTTCACTACAACATTCCGCGACTCACGTGTCCCCGCCGTCATCAACTGCTCATGCATTCGATTAAGCGCCACTTGCATCTCACTTTCTGCCCGATTTGAGTAACAATTATCTTGAACCAGCGTTATTTCCTCTGCCTGATGATCCATAATCAAAAACGATTCATATAACATAAAATGAATATCTGCCAGCCCCTCGCGTGTCTCCATAGGTACCTCGCCCAAATCTTCATATAAAGCAATGACATCATACCCAACATATCCAATCGCACCAGCCTCAAAGGGAAGCCCTTCCTCTGTTCTCGATGCTTTGCGAATCATTTTATCAAGTTCTGCTAAAGGATCAGCCACTACGCTCTCCACACCGTCAAACACGAACTGTTGTCCATGAACCTTTATCTCATGCACTGGATCCATCGCAATAATGGAATATCTCCCAGCATCTGCGTCTCTTGCTGCGCCCTCTAATAACGCTTTATTCTTTCCACCCAATCGCTCATATGCCAGAATCGCCGTAATCGTATCAGCATTCATTTTTCTCGTTAATTTCATCTCTCATTCCTCCAAATAGCCAGAATACAAAAAAGCCCCCTAAAGATTACAGCTAAAAAACTGCTTTCCTTAGAGGGCGAAAACGCGGTACCACCTCATATTTTATCTCATCGGGATTTAGAATTTAAACCCCATCTCTGTAACGGGAGAACCCGGTAGCTCCTACTTGCATTGTTCAAAGCCACACGCGCAAGGACCACTTCGGCAAAATAATTCTATCAGTTCACACCGACCACTGACTCTCTGGGAAAATTGATTTTGCTTACTCTTCTTGCTTGATGTTTTATCATATATTTGATTTTCTATTGGTTTGTTGTAATCCACTTGTTTGCCGATTACTTATTTGTGTATTGCTTTATTCCGAGTTTGCCACGTAAGAACTGATGGATTACATGCTCGCTTCGCTCTCATGCATATTGAGGTTCTAACTCAGCGTACTACGCTTCGTAAGAACCACAACAACAAATAGGGCCCCCCAATCCATATCTAATAAAATTAGATAAGGACGGGAGACCCGTGGTGCCACCTTTATTAATCGAAAAAACGATTCACTTAGTCCCACATGAACTATGGGGTGCCTTGTGTAACGATAAGGCCTAATCGCTAACTCCTACTGAGGAAATTCCCGTTCAGTTTAGTTGCTCCGAAGTCCATTCACATTATTTCTGCTACTGATTCACACCAACCATCAGCTCTCTTTAAACATCCATCATGCTACTTACTCTTCATCCATGCATTCATTAATATAAATCCTATATTAGCGGATATCAGATACAAAGTCAAGTCTTTTTCTGTGCTTGCTTTCTATGTAGTAATAGACTCACGATTCCCTAAAACGATTCGTTGCTTCTCGTGATGTTCTAATCTGCTCAATCATCTCCTCATAGTGATGCGAAGCGTAGAAATAGAATAAAATGTCAATCACCAAAAACTGTGCTTGTCTTGAACTCGTTGCAGCACTTCTAAGCTCTGTTTCCGGTGCGCGTGATGTCTCAAGCGAAATCGCCGCTCGCTGTTTCAATTTATTTTGTCCGAAACGTGTCAAACTAAGTAATTCTAGACCATTATTCAACGCCTCATCGGCCAATTGCAGCACTTCGCTCGTTTCACCGCTATTCGAAATCGCAAAGAAAACCGCATTTTTAGATCCTGCAGCAAAAGCCATAGCTAAAATGTGGGGATCGGCAATCGCAATCGCATGTTTCCCAGCACGCATCCACTTTTGTGCAATGTCCTCAGCAATCAGCCACGATGCACCGACGCCGTATGCATAAATCGTATCAGCTTTATATAACATCTCGCATGCCTGCATTATTTTCTCTTTTTCCAATTGCCCCACTGTATCATTTAGTGTTTGCACTGTATTTGAAACTAGTTTTCGTGTAATTTCTTCAAACTCTTCGTTCGGTTCAATGTCATAGTAGCCAGTCTTCTCTGGTTTTACAAGTTCAACAGACAACTTCATTTTTAACTCGGGAAAACCTTCTAACCCCATCGAATGACAAAAACGAATCACCGCAGCGCCACTTGCACCAGAATTTTCAGCTAATTCATGAATCGACATTTTTACAATTTTGCTAGGATCAGCTAATATCGCGCGCCCCACTTTTGCCTCTGATTTCGGCAGTTCTTCCAGAATACCTTGAATTCGATTAATTACGCTTCCCATTATGTTCGTTGCCGCCTCCTTCGAATAAATTCCATATATTTATTATAGCATGGAGCTGGTCTATCTCACAAAGAAGTTGGATAGAACTCCGCACAAGATAAAAATCGCCTTACCCATTTGTTGAGTAAGACGAAAATGTTACTTTACACAAATCAAGCGTTTCTCACCAGCTTTACTTGGCTTAGGCTATAACTTTGTATTATTCTTCTACTGCTTCCATTGCATCTTTTGGAACACCCCATAGATATGTTAAGATGAAACCGCCAAGATATGCTGCTAGTAAGCCGATAACATATTCAAACCATGTGTTATTAGCGATAAGCGGGATTAGCGCTACACCAGATGGACCGATTGCGATAGCACCAACATTACCGAAGAAGCCGATAATTGCTCCCCCGATACCGCCGCCAAGACATGCTGTGATAAATGGACGACCAAGCGGAACAGTAACACCGTAGATTAACGGTTCACCAATACCTAGAATACCTACTGGCAAACCACCTTTAATCATCGTAACTAAAGGCTTATTTTTACGACAACGCATCCAGATTGCAATTGACGCGCCGACTTGTCCCCCGCCTGCCATAGCAAGCATTGGCAGTAAGATTGTATAACCATCTTGGGCAATCATTTCAACATGAATCGGAGTCAAAACTTGGTGCAACCCAAGCATTACCATTGGCAGGAATAGCGTCCCTAGAACGAATCCAGCGAACAATCCACCTTTTGCGATAATCCAGTTGATGCTTCCTACTAAACTTGTTGAAATAACGCCAGCAAATGGCATAATGATGAAAATCGTGAACAAACCAATAATTAACAAAGCTAGCATTGGTGTTAAAATAATGTCTAGCGAGTTTGGAATAAACTTACGCAAAAATTTCTCCAAGACACAAAGCAGGTAAACAGCCAAAAGTACGCCGATAATACCGCCTTGTCCAGCAACCATATCACTACCATTGAAAATATTCTTTATTGGCAATTCTGGTGTTACACCCATAAGTAACGTCACACCACCGACGGCTCCACCAAGTACTGGCGTTCCACCGAATTCTTGTGCCGTATTAATACCAACATAGATAACAAGGAAAGAAAAAATACCATTTTTAATAGCGTTTAAAACTGTAACATATTGCATCCATGTCCCAGCATCTAGGTTACCTGCTTGAATATTATTAAACATAATTGCTGCAATACCCGCGATTAAACCGGCACCAACAAAGCCTGGAATTAGCGGCACAAAGATATTCGCAATAGATTTCAATAAACGTTTGAATCCAGATGTATTATTTTGTTTCTTTTTCAGTTCAGCTTTTGTTGCAGCTGCCTTTTCTTCTACTAATTCTTTACCAGTCTTAGCAGTTGCTTGTGTCAAATTTTTATCTAAATTCTCCGGCAATGTTTCTCCCATTTTCACACCCGCCATTTCACACATTGCACCTGCCACTTTATTCACGAAACCAGGTCCAACGATGATTTGGAGCGTATCATCTTCTACAACACCAAGAACACCTGGTGCTTTTTTTAATCCTTCTACGTTGACTTTATCTGTATCTTTAATACCTAAGCGCACGCGAGTCATACAATGCGCGATTTTAGAAACGTTTCCGATACCGCCGACTTCTTCAAAAATCTTTTGGCCTAAATCTTGTTCTTTACTCATTTCTATTGCCTCCCTTTAGTCTAATGTGCGTCTGATAAAACCATCCGCTGATGCTAATTTCTCCGTGGCTGTCGCAAGGTCTGAATTCGTTAAAATCATGACAATTGCTGTTTTTACATGTTGTCCTGCTAATTCAAAATGTTGCTCTGCTGTTTCATAATCACATTCTGTTGCTTCCATGATGATGCGCTTTGAGCGTTCTACCAATTTTTCATTCGTCGGCATCACGTCAACCATCAAGTTCTTATATACTTTCCCGATTCCAATCATCGAAACCGTCGAAATCATATTTAACACTAATTTTTGTGCCGTTCCTGCTTTCAAACGTGTTGATCCTGTCAAAATTTCTGGACCACAATCTACTTCAATCGCCGTATCCGCATGAGCTGAAATCGCGGCGTTCGTGTTACAAGATAAAGCGCCTGTTTTCGCGCCGACTTCCTTGGCATAATCAAGTGCACCAATCACATAAGGCGTACGCCCACTCGCAGCGATTCCTAAGACAAAATCATTCGCCGTCAAAGAAATACTCTGTAAATCTTCCTTACCAAAAAGCGCCGAATCTTCCGCACCTTCAACTGCTTGTAAAAACGCTTTCTCACCACCTGCAATTAAACCTACAACCATTGTTGCGGGTACTCCAAATGTCGGCACACATTCCGCGGCATCAAGAACACCGAGCCGGCCACTTGTTCCAGCCCCTAGGTAAATCAGACGTCCACCTTTTTTAAAGCTCTCAATCACACCATTGATAACGGTTTCAATCGATACCAAATTTGACGCAATGGCCACTGGAACTTTTGCATCTTCTTCATTCATAATCTGCAATGCTTCTTTCACCGTAAGCGTATCTAAAGATGTCGTTTTTTCATTTCTTTTTTCCGTGGATAAATTCTCTAACATAAGAACACCTCTTTCATGTGTTTATTGTAACGCATACGGAATTAAATTTCAATAATTATTTTAAAATAATGAAATAAAATTTCAAAAATAAGCGTAGAAAACGCCTTAACCGATACGCTAAGACGCTTTTCGTTGTTACTCTACTACTGCTGCTATCTCTGTTACTTTAACATGTTTCTTGAAATTTTTTGCGAGTTTTTTATTATAATTCGTATTCTGGTCCGTCCAGTCTGTTCCACGTTGGGTTGGCCAGCCAGAAGTATTGGCAATATAGGTTAGCATCTGAATTCCCTCAAGGCCTTTCACCTGAGCGCGATCATAAGCTCTTGTCATGTTTGTAATCGCGATTTCGATGTTCTCTTCGGGTTTCAATAATTCATCATCCGTCATTTCTTCTGGAGCCAAACCACCGCGATGAAGCTGGAATAAACCGTAAGAAGTTCCAGCATCACCAACCGTTTTAGGATCAAAACTGCTTTCTGTTTCAGCAATCGAGAGTGGAATCCAAGCTGGTATATCATGTTTTTTTGCTGTTTCTTTAATCATATCCATCATGGCAACACGTTGCTGATGCTGATCATAGAAATGAAATACCAATGCACATGCCGCTAGTACGCCCAATATAAAAATAAATGTCTCTCTTTTCATCGCCTTAACCTCTCATTATCTGTATTTTAGTTACTGTTTGTATCTGTGTCGTTTGGTCGGTCTGCCATATTTGTAAAATAAGCAAGATTACGAGAACGAAAACAAGCACGACACTTGCTATAATATTTTTTGTCTTCATGCTTGTCCTCCTCTCACTTAGTCCGATCGATCAAAAATAAGATAGAATGTAATCCAACCTTCATCAATCATGGCACCATATTTAAATTCATGTTGCTCCATCACCGTTTGCACAATTGCAAGCCCTAGCCCAGTTCCTGAATAATTCTTATTTCGTGAGGCTTCTCTTACATAGAATGGCTTCCAAATATGACCTAACGTTTCTTGGCTTACAATCGTCGTTTCATTTTTAATTGCAAAATAAATTTGATTATCCCGCTCTGCCCATTCGATTTTGATTTGTCTCGTTGTCGCGTATTTTACTGCATTCGTAATTAAATTATTGAACACCATCTCTAGTTTAGCTTTATCCGCCAAAATACTCATTTCTGGGCTGATTTCTGATTTTATACGAATCTCCATTTCCGTCGTCTCTTGATAATTTGCGAGTAGCTCATCGAATAGCTTCCGAACTTGGATTTTTTCCAAACGAAGTGGGTCAACTTCCATTTTTGAGAAGCGCAATAATTCTTCAATAATCGCCGAAATATGGTTGGTTTGCTTCACAATTGTTGCCATGTAAGTTCCATCGTCCAAACCATCCTGAATACCCATACTGTAGGCTTTGATTAGAGCGAGCGGTGTTTTCAATTCGTGCGTTAAATCAGCCATAAAATATTTCAAATCTTTATTTCTACGAAGTAAGGCATGATGGGCTTTCTTTAAATCATCACTCATCACGTTAATACTCATCGCCAAATCCTCTAATTCATCCTTTGTTTCCACCGTCACTTTCTCAAATTCCAATTTCGAAATCTGATTCGCCACAATTTTTAATTCTTCCAATGGCTTCGTGATTTTTCGGGATAAAAAGCCAGTTAGGGCAACAACTAAGATGGATCCGAACAACATCAGCATCAAATTAAATTCATTAATGACTTTTGCCGTTTCATCATAATATGCAATCGAAACTCCCGCCATAATTAGCAAGCCGTCCTTCTCATTCAGACTCACTAGAAAACTTGATTTTTGCTTCCCTTGGTCGTAAAGCTTAGTAATAATTGCGCCTTTTTTTAGTTCCTCCAGCGTCTCGCCAGTTATCCAAAAACGATTTAGCGCAATACGTTTCTGAGCTAGGTCCAATCGCAGCATTTCATTAAGATCATCCACATTATTACTCATTCGCTCTGAAACAATTGTCACGTCATATTTCGCTTCCAGTATTCCTAAGTCATTCTCGATCTGTAGCTTATCCCACCGATCGACCTCTTTCATTGCTTGCGTCACTTTCTGTTTCATCTCATAATGATAATATTTAGGTAGAAAAAATTGATTCACGAGCATGGATAGCGCAAAAACACCAATCACGACTGCTGAAATACGCCATGTTAGTTTTCTGCCAAGTTTACTCATTTCCAGCCTCAATACTGTAGCCCATCCCTCGATGTGTTTTTATCAGACCATCACCAATCTTTTCGCGAAGTCGTCTAATATGCGTATCTACTGTGCGCTCTTCACCTTCGTAATCAATGCCCCAAACAATGTCTAACAGCTGATTCCGATTCAAAATCGCGCCTTTATTTTGATGCAAAACACGCATCAATTCATATTCCTTTTTCGTGGCATTAATATCCGCACCTGCTTTAAATAATTTCTTGGCATATGTATCGATCGTGATATCTGCCACCTCAAAACAGTTCTGAAAGCCAGTTAAATTCTTCGCGCGGACGAGTAATGCTTTCGGAAAAAATGGTTTCTTCACGTAATCATCTGCTCCAGCTTCTAGTGCGTAACATTCGTCTTCACCCTCGCTTTTTGCCGTCAGCATCATCACTCTCACTGAACCTGATGCCTTCATTTCCTTGCATACTTCCACGCCATTCATACCTGGCATCATCCAATCTAATACTGCTAAATCTAACTTTTCACGATAAAATATCTCTAAAGCTTCCTCACCGTTTTCCGCTTGAAAAACAGTAAAGCCCTCTTTTTCAAAATAAGCACACAAAATTTTCAACATATCTTTTTGATCATCTGCAATTAATACATTCATTGTTCATCATCCTAGTAGTTCGTTTTTTCCATCATACCATACATTTATGACACGAAATTGACAAAAAACAAACCTTTAGAATTTCTTTAAAAACAAAAAAGTCCTCCTAACCAGATTTTCAGTTAAGAGGACTATATATATCGTTTAATTCGCTACAATGTTTACTAATTTACCTGGTACCGCGATGACTTTGCGGACAGTTTTTCCAGTAATCTCTTCGTTAATTTTGTCGTTAGCTCGAGCGATTTGCTCTAGCTCTTCGCGGCTTAAGTCTTTAGCTACTGTGACTTTTGCTCTCACTTTGCCATTAACTTGCAACACGATTTCCACTTCATCTTCTACCAATTTTGAAGCATCAAATGTTGGCCATGACTCGTAAGCAATCGTTTCAGCATGACCGAGACGGCTCCATAGTTCCTCTGCTAAATGTGGCGCAATCGGTGAAAGTAGTTGAACGAAGCCTTCTACATAGTTTTTCGGAATCGTTGTCGCTTTGTAAGCATCATTGATAAAGATCATCAATTGCGAAATACCAGTATTGAAACGCATATTTTCGTAATGCTCTGTGACCAGTTTCACCATTTGATGATAAGATTTTTCAAGATTAAGATTAGCATCTGGTGTAATTTTAGCATTTATTTCACCAGTCGCTTCCTCAATAAACAAACGCCAAACGCGGTCTAGGAACTTGCGCGCTCCTTCTAAACCATTTGCGTTCCATGGAATCGATGCTTCAAGCGGCCCCATAAACATTTCATAAAGGCGTAGCGTGTCAGCACCATATTGCTCCACCACATCGTCTGGATTAACAACATTGCCGCGAGATTTACTCATCTTCTCATTATTATCACCTAAAATCATGCCTTGATTAAACAGCTTTTGAAATGGTTCTTTCGTTGGTACTACACCAATATCGTACAAGAATTTATGCCAGAATCGTGCGTAGAGCAAATGCAAAACGGCGTGCTCAGCGCCACCAATATAAACGTCTACTGGAAGCCATTTTTCAAGTTTTTCTTTATCAGCTAAAACCTCATTATTTGTAGGATCAATATAGCGCAAGAAGTACCAACTAGAGCCAGCCCATTGTGGCATCGTATTCGTTTCGCGTAGCCCTTTACGCCCATTCTCATCGACCACATTTACCCAATCTGTCAAATTAGCAAGCGGCGATTCACCCGTTCCTGATGGCTTAATCTCTGTTGCCTTTGGAAGAAGTAGTGGCAATTCTTGTTCTGGAATCGTTGTTGTTTCGCCATCTTCCCAATGAATCACAGGAATCGGTTCACCCCAATAGCGCTGACGACTAAATAACCAATCACGCAGACGGAAACTAATTTTACGCGTGCCGGCTTTGTTTTCTTCAAGCCAATCGATCATTTTTGCAATAGCATCATCTTTATTTAGACCGTCGAGAAACTCCGAATTGATATGATCGCCGTCACCTGTATAAGCCTCTTCTTCCACATTTCCACCTGCAAGAACGGGTTTTATAGTCAATTGGAATTGTTTTGCAAACGCGTAATCACGCTCATCATGTGCTGGAACTGCCATAATCGCACCAGTTCCGTATTGAATCAAGACGTAATCAGCAATCCAAATCGGCATTTCTTCGCCATTCACCGGATTAATCGCAAACGCTCCCGTAAAAACACCCGTCTTGTCCTTAGCAAGGTCCGTGCGCTCCAACTCACTTTTTAGCTCAACTTGTTTTTGATACGCCGTTACCGCCTCTTTTTGATTCGCCGTCACAATTTTATCAACCAAGTCATGCTCCGGCGCTAGAACAGCATACGTTGCTCCAAAAAGCGTATCAGGACGCGTCGTAAACACTGTAAAGTTTGCATCGCTACCCTTCACTTGAAACGCAACTTCTGCCCCTTCCGAACGCCCAATCCAGTTACGTTGCATATCTTTAATATTCTCCGGCCAATCAACCAAATCTAAATCATCTAGTAAACGATCCGCGTATGCCGTAATTTTAAGCATCCATTGACGCATCGGTTTGCGGAAAACAGGATATCCGCCACGCTCACTTTTACCGTCGATAACTTCCTCATTCGCAAGTACCGTACCAAGCGCTGGACACCAGTTTACCGCGACTCCCGCCTCATATGCCAATCCTTTCTCGTACAGTTTCGTGAAAATCCATTGCGTCCATTTATAGTAATTCGGATCAGTCGTATTAATTTCTCGATCCCAATCATAAGAAAAACCAAGCGACTTAATTTGACGAGTAAAATTCGCTATATTGTGCGCCGTAAATGCAGCAGGGTCATTCCCAGTATCAATCGCGTACTGCTCTGCTGGCAACCCAAACGCATCCCAACCAATCGGATGAAGTACATTAAACCCTTGCATTCGCTTCATGCGTGAAATAATATCCGTTGCCGTATATCCTTCTGGATGTCCAACATGGAGGCCTGAGCCAGATGGATAAGGAAACATATCAAGTGCATAAAAATTCGACTTATCCGCGTCCTCCGTCGTTTTGAAAATTTTCTCATCTTCCCATTTTTTTTGCCATTTTGGCTCCATTTCTTTGTGATTAAATGTCATGATTAATAACTCCCTCTCTAATACTTACTACAAAACAAAAAATCCCACAGCAAAAAAATGCCATGGGACGAGGGCACAAAAACCCCCGCGGTACCACCCAAATTAGTGTTTCCACTCAACTCAACAATTCCTTAACGCGGAAGAATACGGTGGCTTTCACCACATCTATGCGTGCCGAGGCAAGTTCATGCATCTTTTTGCGTGTGACTCGCACCGACCGTCACCTCTCTAAACGCCAAGATTTGCACTACTACTCCTCTTCTACTACTTCATCAATAGCTCTATTGTAGCCTATTCACCGTACTTTGACAACCCTTTATATTGGCGCTTTATCTAGTGATGTCAGCCAAATCATTTCGACTTTATCATCCCAAAAACCAAAGCGTAATTCGATATTATTATCTTTATCTTCATACACAAGCTCTTGTTCGTAGCGATCAGACTTTGATAAATCACGATAGGCCGAACCATACGTACTTGTTACCTTGTCGACAGAATCACCAAACTTGATACCGCGACTAGTTGTTAATTTATCGCTTGCATACTCGATATGTATCGCCCGATTTTTATCCGCGTTTTCGATAGATATCCAATAAGTTGCCTTCTCTTTTTTCTTCGGAACGAGCACTTTAATCTCTTTTTGTAAGCTTTTATCGGATACTGGTTTCGATTTAAAATCATTTTTCTCCATCTCTGGAGACAGCACTTGATTGATTTTAATACCTTTTACCGATTCCGCCGAAAGATCTGTTGAAGCAACTTGTTTATGGATTTCATGATACGGACTGCCCGTTACAAAAAACGTTTGTCTGAAAAAAATCGCCATCATTGCGACTAACAGCACAAGAGCTGCGATACCAATCCAATGTTTTCGAATGTTTATTTTCCCATAAAAGGCTGTGATGACCATCAAACAAATAATCGCCAACACGAGATATACAATTATCATTTCCCCACTTCTTTCGCTTTCCCAATCTCACCTAAATATGTCTTAAAAATAGCATAAAAACGCGGATAAAGCAACGATTGTTATTTTGTCAGCGACTTATATTTCATTAGTGGATATAATAGGAACCCTAGGAGAAATAGGCCGATACTAAGCACGAACACACGCCAATCTTCTGTCCCGCTTTTGATAATCCAACAGGCATATGTTAACGCAAGTGCTGCAATAAAGCCATCGAAGCAACGTTTTCCTAGCGAGTTTGATTCATATGTTGCGCCGGTCAGCGTTAATTTCAGCTGGAATAACGGCGAGATGAAATATTGGACAAGAAATGCAAGCGTTGATACTTTAACCACAAAATCGTAGGCTGCTGCGATATTTCCTGAGAGCGTTGAAAAGATGAATAGTTGGGATGCAGAACATGTCAAAATAAGGACAAGAACTGGTGTACCGTTTTTATTTGTTTTTGCTAAAAATGGAAGGAAGAGCCCATTTTTAGCAGCTTGATACGGTGCTTCGGAGCTCATCATAATCCAACCAATTGCCGAGCCGAAAAGGCAAACTAGCGCAAGCAATGCCATAACTGCTGAGCCTCCACTTCCTGTGACAACATTTAGGGCGTCTGCCAATGGACTTGCAGAATGGAGCAATTTGGATTTCGGGATGAGACCTAATGCTAAGATTGTGATCGTTGTGTAGAGACAAACAGAGATTACCAGACCCGAAATCGTTGCAGCGCGCACAGTTTTTCCAGATTTGGCGCGTCCAGCAAACATCATCGCTGACTCGATACCAATGAAGGCCCATAAAGTCACAATCGCCGCACTGTTCACCTGTGATAACAAACCATGCTCTAGTCCACTCGTATCAACAACTGGATGATACCACTCACCCATTACTGAGGATTGGAAGGCGAATAAACCAACAACGATGAACAAGAAAAAGCCAATGATTTTTGCAGCAGTAGCGATGAAATTAATCCTGCCAGCACCACTAACACCTTGAATAATAATCAGGCAAACACCCCATAAAAGTAGCGAGCAGGTGATAAACGTGAGCAATTGGCCGAGCCCTAACTGATAGGAACCTATTGTCAAAACAATTTCTTTGCTGTTAAGTATTGGGAAAAACACAGATAAGTAACCGGCAAAAGAGGTGATAATAGACACATTCCCAGCCCAGTTAGCGACCCAGTAACTCCAGACAGCAATGAAACCGGCAAGTCTTTTTAATTTTGGACTACCGAATAATTCATACGCGTGGCTTTGCGCACCACTTGTTAAGTCTGGTCGCCGCACAGCTAAATTCCCGAATACAAGTGCAATCATTAAAACACCTGCCCCTGTTAAAACCCATGCCAGCATAATACCGAGCGGGCTTGCTACTGAAGCCATTTGACGCGGTAACATGAAGATTCCTGATCCAATCATGTTCCCTACTACTAACGATGTCAATACGAGATAACCCATTTTCTTGTTTGTTTTGTTCATGTTTCTTCCTCCAAGTCGTTTTAACACATTACCAAGTTAAAGTATTTTTATATGATATCACACATGACAACCTCTCCGCAACCCCTTGAAAATATGATAAAATAGAGGAGATGATTAATTCCAATTTGAAGGAGTTTGACAAATGATGAATCCATTTCCATATACGAATGATAATAAACGGTACCACACATGGAATTACTGTTTGCGTGAACATTTTGGTTATAAAGTTTTTAAAGTAGCATTAGATGGCGGCTTCGATTGCCCGAATCGTGATGGTACGGTGGCGCATGGCGGTTGTACTTTTTGTAGTGTGGCGGGATCTGGAGATTTCGCTGGAGACCGAGTCGACGATTTACAAACCCAGTTTCATGCAATTAAGGAACGGATGCATACGAAATGGAAAGATGGTAAGTATATGGCCTATTTCCAAGCGTTTACGAATACGCATGCCCCTGTTGCTGAATTACGCAAAAAATACGAGTCAGTGCTAAATGAGCCTGGTGTTGTGGGGCTTTCCATTGCAACACGCCCTGATTGCCTTCCTGATGACGTTGTGGACTATCTAGCCGAATTAAATGACCGAATTTACCTATGGGTCGAACTTGGCCTACAAAGCGCTCATAACGAGACTGGCGTGCTGATAAACCGGGCGCATGATTACGATTGTTACGTGGAAGGCGTTGAAAAACTACACGCTCGTGGTATTCGTGTTTGTACGCATATTATCAATGGGCTCCCGCGCGAAACACCGGAAATGATGATGCAAACTGTACAAAAAGTTGTGGAAAGTGGCGTTGCAGGTATTAAAATCCATTTATTACACTTGCTAAAAGGAACACCAATGGTTCAGCAATACAAAAACGGTGATCTGAAATTTTTAACAAAAGACGATTATGTCAGCCTTGTTTGTGATCAGTTGGAAATCCTGCCCCCAGAGATGGTCATCCATCGCATTACGGGTGATGGTGCCATTGAAGATTTAATTGGCCCGATTTGGAGTTTGAACAAGTGGGAAGTTCTCAATTCGATTGATGCCGAGCTTGTTAGACGTGATAGCTGGCAAGGAAAGTTTTACAAATCTTTGAAAGTCGGGGATAGCGCATGAATTTAAAAGGCATTCTTCCTTTTAGCCACGACCTACTCAACCGAATCATTTTACCTGGCGATACAGTCGTTGATGCTACAATTGGAAACGGTCATGACACAGCTTTCTTAGCGGATTTAGTTGGCGTGAACGGTCGTGTATTCGGCTTTGATATCCAGCAAGAAGCTATCGATGCAACCACACAGTTGCTCACAGAAAAGCAATTGAACAATCAGGTCACACTCTTACATGAGAGTCACGCAAAAATGACTGAGCTTCTCTCTGAGCAAACAATCAAAGCCGCTATTTTCAACCTTGGTTATTTACCTGGTGGCAATAAAACCATTACAACACTGGCTGAATCAACCATACAAGCAATCGATGCTGCACTATCCCTACTTGAAGTTGGTGGCATTACGATTCTAGTTATTTACCATGGCCATCCTGAGGGGCAGACAGAAAAATCAGCGGTACTAAATTATACCGAGTCCCTTCCGCAAGAACAGTTTCATGTGTTAGAATATCGTTTCATCAATCAACGCAACAATCCACCTTTCGTCATCGCTATTGAAAAACGCAAAATAAAACCAGTTTCCCAGAAATGATATGGGAGCTGGTTTTTGTTTGAAATAAAATTTCACTAAATATATAATAAGACTAAAACAATAAGAAAGCACGGTGATTCTCCATGTTCGGTATCTCCATTTATCTATCAAAAGACAATGATTTTGAAGCAACAATCCAGCAGGCATCTAAAAACGGTTTTTCCCTTATTTTTAGTTCGCTACATATCCCAGAAGAAAATCCCGCAAATTATCACCAACTACTAACAAGGCTTGGCGCTGCTGCAAAAAAAGATAATATGCAACTAATTCTTGATATTTCCGCTGAATCTTTAGCACAAATCGGTCTCAATATCGGCAATGCAGAGCAGCTGACTGAACTTGGCGTCACAGGCTTACGCGTGGATTACGGCTTAACTATAGACGAAATCGCAAAACTCGCTACGAAAATCAAAGTCTATCTTAATGCTAGCACGATTGACGAATCGTTTTTAAAATCGCTTTTACAGGCTGGCATTGATATCTCACAAGTAGAAGCATTCCACAACTATTATCCAAAACCACATACAGGCCTTGACATTCCTTTTTTCAAGCAAACAAATGGATTTCTACACAGCTACGGTCTAAAAATCGCCGCTTTCGTCCCAGGTGACAAGGAAAAACGCCAACCATTATTTGAAGGGTTACCAACATTGGAAAAACATCGACACACACATCCATTTGCTGCAGCACTCGAATTAGAAACACTTGGTATTGACCATGTTTATATTGGTGATCCATCATTACAAACAAAAACAACGGAACAATTCGCGGCTTTTGCAAAAGAACAAACAATCCTACTTGATTGTGAGCTGTCAAATGGCTTAGACTCTCGTATTCAACAGCACCTTTTAAAACCAGACAACAACCGCATGGACCCAGCGCGCGATCTCATTCGCCTAGAGAAATCACGCCCAGCTTTAGGAAAAATCGATATTGCGCCTATACCTACAAATACTCGTCCAATCGGTAGCATCCTCATCGATAACCAATTATTTGGGCGTTACCAAGGCGAAATTACAATTGCTACTTGCGATTTACCTAATGAACCAAAGTCAAATACTATCGGACAACTAACCCCAGACTCCATTGCTATACTCCCGTTCATAAAGCCTGGACAAGTACTTCGATTAAGAGCTATTAACTAAAGATATATCTGCTTCTCTGGTTAAAAATAAACAAACCATTCTTTAGTTATATATTTTAATGTTTCCCCAGGTATCTACACGCAATGTTACCAAAAGGGGCCATTAAATCGCATAGCAGATAAAACAAACTAAAATAGCCAAGTTACTCACGTGACGTTCTTTGTCTTAGAAATCATAAAAAATGCCATTAAGATACTACTAGCTGAGTATAAACAAAAAAAGCAAGCCAAACAGCTGCTTTTTTCATCGTCATTATATGTCATCGCCATGCGTAAACCCTGTCAATTTCTGTAAAAAATCATGATAAAAATCTTTTGTATAATGCACATAAAAGCCACCCCATGGATGCTCCCTATCAAGCTTGTAGTCCTTCTGAGTCATGTCTAACACTTGAATATCAAAACGGTTCTCCATGTACGCATCCAACATATCCCAAATACCATTTAATCGTTCCACATCTACCGTTGGGTATTTTCGCTCAGCTCGCCATTCATTTAACGAGCCCCCATCCGCAAATTGATCCACAAATCGAGCCTTCACCAAAATAAGTCTACATTGAGGTATTTTTTCGTGTAGAAATTGAAAAAACGCATCTATATGCTGCATCCAGACTTTAAAATAAGGCTCAAAATGTGAAGTTAATCTCCATACCACTTCTGCCTCTTTCATCGGAGAAACATCTTTAAATTTAGGATTGTATGTGAAATACCCCTCTATAACTTCTACAACGCCTAAATAAATATCTGCATACATATCTAAAAGTAGATATTCAGGCTGCCTCACTTGAACTAAACTCAAAAACTCTTTCGTATGTTCGGTTCTATAGTGCCAACTAGTAAATGCATTCATTTTTGCCACCTCTTCATCTTCCACTACAGGAAAAGATGGTGACATGATACTTAAGATGCTGCATTGATGCTGATGTAGCACACATTCAAAAAAATCCTTATAATCGGGATTAAACATTGTATTAAAATTATCTCTGATTAAACAGGAGCCTACAATGGCGATTTTTTTAGGTATAATCGTACTCGTTCCCTTCTATTATTCCGTTAATGCGCTGATTTGCTCTACAATTTGATGCAGATTCCCTGAAGAAAGTAAAAGCTCGTTAATACACGTAATTTGTTCAATAATGGTATTCTTTGAAATATCCGCATGTTTATGAACCGATGAATCAAACACATTATGAATTTCAACGGATTTTGAGGGAATCTGCGAATATAAATTGTAGTTAAATGAAATAAGCGGGTAGCCAAAAATAATTCGTTTTTTAGTCGTCTCTTGATTTGCTAGTTTTGCTAAGTCATTTAAAATACTTCGCTTACGAAAATCTCGTAAAAAATGTAAATCGTTTTCTTGATTATATTGCTCAATGCTGATGATTGGATCCACTGTAACAGAATTGTAATCACCAAGCAAACTATGATACAAAGCGCCTGTTCCACCTTTTGAACCGCCATATAAAACGACATCATCTTTTGCAATATGGTTCGAATCCATCACAAATCGAATGGCACTCTGAATATCCGACTCCATTTCCATATAATTAAATGTATTAATGTAATGACTGCCATAAGATAGATTCAAATCCATGATTCGCATAATAATTGTATTCTTTACTAAATGTTTCTGCATACTAGCAAAAGAAGTTGTGAAACAACGATGCGCTATGTTCGCGCTATGATAATGTTCTTTGGCTGGCATTGGAGAAAAAATAACAACTAAACGCTTTGGTGCCAATTTATTCTCCTTTTCAGCAGGTATTTGATTCAATGAATAAAATAAATCTCCATGCTGAATCAAATCTTTTCGTTGCCAGATTGTGTGTACATCTTGGCGTCGAATAAAATACGAAGACTGACCTGAGTGCATGTATAGAATATAATCATGTGCCAAAATCTCTTTATACATCTCTAAAATGGGGTGTGTCTCCCGTGCTAACTCCAAAATATTTTTGCTGGAAAAAGTCTTCACAATGACCTTCATCTTATCGTACTCACATTTAAAACTATAAATATCTGTAAATTCCATATCTTTATTTGTTGTCATTTATCTCATGGCCTCCCTTTTGAAAATAAAACGTGCATTAATTTATCGTTCATAAAAACATTATCTAAATTCAGCAATTTTTTCTGGATGGCGTGACAATACTGAAAAACATTCGGATCGTCTTCCAAAATTGCTTCGGCCATACTCTGTGTTGTATAAGACTTGCCTTCCAACAAACAAGTTTCCTTCATATCAAAATACCAACCAACTTTTTTCTGATAATTTTCCGAATCCTCTTGTAAAATAATGATTTTCTTATTCAAATGCGCAAAATCAAAAATTGCCGAAGAATAGTCTGAAATCAGAACATCCACTAGTAAAAACAATTCCTGAATATCCACAAGTTCATTAAAGAAACAGTGAATTCGAGGGTCTAGTGATTTATACAATCGACGAAGCGACGTCTCAAGTGGATGCAACTTCACAATAATTTCGTATCCAGGCGGCAAACTCTCAATCAAGGCTTTTAAATCGATTGCCGTCACTTCTTCCCTTTCCTGCTTTCTCCAAGTTGGACAAAAAAGAATATATTTCTTATTCATATCTAACGGTCGATTAAAGTATTTCAAATGAATACGGGATTTTTCACCATGCTTACTGCTATTTTCTATCAAATAAGCATTCCGCGGCGCCCCCATCTCCAATATATTTAATTGTGGGTTTTCATCCAAAGCAAACGCCGAACGAAACAGCATCGTGTTAAATGACGAAGATGTCAACAAGTAATCCCATTTTTTCATACGTGGTAAAAAGGCGCTAAGCTCTTGTTGACGATGCTTTGGATCCTCTAAATCAGCCACCATTTTTTTCAAAGGAAGACCATGCCATGTCTGAATAATAACTTGATTTGGCGCTTTTCCAACCTTGTCCAATGGATTTCCATTTACAATGATGTACTTACACATATGAAATTTTTGTTGATAAATTGCGCTACCTAGACGAACTGCCTCAAAGCCAAAGTGTCGAATTTCCATATCTACCAACTGGTTGACAGAGCTAACAAACACCTTAGCATTCGGTATATTTTTTTTAATCCAAAGTGCAATATATTTTGGATCACCAGAAAAGGATTTTCCATGAAATGATTCAATAAAATACATATTTTCATTTATTACTGTCATTTGTTGTTGCCTTTCTTTTCGAGCATTTATTCGATCAAGTAAATTGTACAGCCTCGTTTTCACGGAATGACTTGTCAAAACCTTCCCAATAAATGGCTTATCTTTTAAGTAGCCATACATGCGATAGATGATTGGAAGCTGGTCTACCTGACTTGCCATCACATCTGACCAGATTTCTTCCACACTTTTAACCAACACCAATTTTCTCGGTTTTTGCGATTTAAACACGCCGTAACACTCCACATAGAGAGATACATAATTTCTTGGCGTCGCAATAACTGGGAGTGCCTGCCTATAGTTGATTTTCTTTACAGAAGCAAGAAAATTCAGCACGCGTGTTGCATCTATTTGTACATCTTTTGAAATCCATTGAATATTACTAGGATTCCCATAGACTTCTCGTAATACTCTATCTTCTCCTGGGAATAAAATTGCCCGTTTCCCTTCTGCTAGCGCTTCTAAGATGGAATAACCAAACGTTTCATAGCGCGACGTTGAAAAATAAATGTAGTCCACTGGTGTTCCTTGATTAAAAAACACATTGGCATGCAATGAATAGTTATTAATTAAATTTCGATATAACATTTCAGAAGGCCCATATCCTTCAATATATAACTTAATGTGCGTTGCTTTATGATAGTGAACAAGATAGTCTAACAACCGAATCGCATAAGAAATATCCTTTACATCATCTTCAAAACGAGAAAGCACATATAGATTACTCGTTGGCTTTTGACTATCATTTTCTGGTAATGTGACATGATGTGTACTAACATGATGAACAAGTATTGCATCATATTGATAAGTCATTTGGAATTCTCTTTTAATAGACTCTGTAGCTACCCTCACATAATCAATTGCGTGTAAATTTGCAGCCAAATCTTCAGGAAGGATGCTTAATGGTGCATGTATTTCCCCTATTGTCATCGCATTAGGACAATAAAACTTAATGATTTGCGCCAAGGGGAAGAACGTTTCCCGTGTGATAATATACATATCAATCGTAGTATCTTTCCCTAAATCTAATAGCGACTGGAAACTAACCTGTGAGCTTAACCCTTCCTGGTGACGAAGACTTAAAATATCTGTTGGCGAAAAAGGACGTGCATTATACAATACTACCGCAATTCCTTCTTGATTAAACTCCTTGGTCAAGTTCAGATTACTACGACTCGTACCCCCTGGCGAAAAAACATTAAATCCTATAATAGCAACCTTCATCTCGCTGACTCCTCAATTTCAAAAAAAATCTCTCTTCACAAAAGCACAATCTGCTTTTTTAAGAAGAGGAACACCGTGGCATTACGTTTGAACACTGCCTGCAAGTTGCTGCTTGATATAAGTTGTCGAGATATCTTTTGTCCGCTCCAAATAACAGACCTCACAATAATCACTCAAAAAATCAAACTTCCCTTTCCAATCATCGCCCATTACAAAAATATCAATTTGATTGTTCCCTATATCTGTCACTTTTTGATCCCAAGTAATCTCTGGAATCACTTGATCAACATGTTTGATAGCCTCCAACAGATACTTGCGTTGCTCATAATTATGAAATGCTTTCTTATCTTTTAATTGATTAAATTCATCTGTAGATAGAACTACCGTCAAGTGATCCCCTAATCCTTTGGCACGTTCTAGTAATCGAATATGTCCCCAATGCAACAAATCAAATGTCCCGTATGTGATAACTTTTTTCATCGTAATGACTCCCTCTCCTACTTGTGGTAAAAAATTTATGTCTCCTAACACTGAAAACCGTATGAAATAAAAAAGTAATTAGCTATCAAGAGGAAGCATCATTCCCGAAAGATTCAATTTTAACTTTTGTAAAATTCTAAATAGTGCAATCGAATAAGTTAAACGATCTATGATTTATCCTTCTTAATCTAAAAAACCATACGCCTGTATTCCACTTTTTTATTAATCGCAACGATGTACTTTCATCATTATACATACGAAACTTCGTATATACAATAGATTCCAAAACATTTCACTTTTTATACATATTTTGATTGTTTTTGTGTAACCTATGCCATTTTTGCGAAACAGATTCGTTCACTTTTTTAGCATTGATGCGCCTTTAAAATTAAAATTATTAATTTTAAAATAAACTACTCTTTTTTTAACAAATTATTCCTTACATTTAAAAAAAACAGAACATTCTATTATTTATTCTGAAAATAGTAATTATTAATCTGTTTATATTAAAAATGTAACGGTTTCTATTCCCTTATTGATTATACAACCGTAATCCTAGGTATTCAAGCTTTCCTAAAAAGATTCACCATATGTTCACAAAGGTACGTTATAAATGGATTATTAGCTTTTTTTCACATGATTTTTCTTAAAAAAAGAATACTTTTGCACCAAAATAGCAAAAAACACCTCACCTGAAAAGGCTTGGTGCTTTCATTAGCATTACATCATTTACCGAAATCATACTTATTCTCTATATACACATCATACCAAATCATGAAAATAACGACCGTCCAAATTTTACGGCTATAGTCTTGTTTCCCAGCACAATGATCCTCTAGTAATTGTAGCACGTATTTTTTATTGATTAGGTGCTCGGTTTGTGAATCGCGGATAGTATCTTTCACCCACTGATTCATCTCATCTTTTAACCAATGGCGAATCGGTACAGGAAATCCTAGTTTTCGGCGATTCAGCACATGATCTGGTACGAAAGCCTCTGCCGCTTTGCGTAAGACATATTTCGTTGTGCCATTCGTTGTCTTAAGCGAGGCAGGAATGTCTTGAGCAACTCGGAAAACTTCTTTATCCAAAAACGGTACACGAACTTCTAGTGAATTTGCCATTGTCATACGGTCAGCTTTTAGTAAAATGTCACCACGCATCCACGTATGAATATCAATGTATTGCATCCGTTCAACAGGATTGTAACCTACTGTTTCTGCGTATAGTGGATTAGTAATTTCTGTGTAGTCATGACCTGTTTGATATTTTGGTAATAAAATCTTTTTCTCAGCTTCTGTAAACATTTTTGCGTTACCGATATAACGTTCTTCCATCGGTGTTGTTCCGCGTTCTAAGAAACTCTTACCACGCATTCCTTCAGGCATCACATTAGCTACGCCTCGTAACATTGACTTCAAAGCGCCTGGCATTTTGTTGAACATCGAAAGCGAATTTGGTTCATTATAAATATTATAGCCTCCGAAAAGTTCATCTGCTCCCTCCCCTGATAGAGCAACCGTTACGTGTTTTCGTGCTTCACGTGATAGGAAATACAATGGAATAGCAGCAGGGTCAGCCAATGGATCATCCATATGCCAAACAATTTTCGGCAATTCGTCCATGTATTCTTGCGGTGTAATGATGTAGCTGATATTCTCCACACCTAGCTTCTCAGCAGTTTCCTTGGCAACATCGACTTCACTAAAGCCATCGCGTTCAAAACCAACAGAGAATGTTTTAATTGCAGGATGGTATTCTTTCGCAATGGCCGCGATGATCGAGGAATCAATTCCACCAGACAAGAACGAACCAACTGGCACGTCACTACGCATGTGCATTTTCACAGAATCATACATCACATCACGAATTTCTTTAATAAATGTATCTTCGGATTTGGCTACTGGCTGGAATTTCGCTTTCCAATATTGGCTAATCTGCATGGACTCCCCAATATTTTTCGTAAAGTAATGGCCTGGTTCTAAACGTTTAATGCCTTGCGTCAGCGAATCCGGCTCTGGGACAAACTGGAATGTCATATAATTTTGCAATGATACTTCATCTAGCTTTGTCGATTTCATTGCATGCAAAATCGATTTTTTCTCAGAGCCCATATACAACTTACCATCTTCTTCTGCATAGAAAAACGGCTTAATACCGAATGGATCGCGCGCGCCGTAAATTCTTTGTTCTTGCTTATCCCAAATAACAAAGCCAAACATACCGCGCAATTGTTCCGCTGTCTTCTCTTTATATTTGGCATATGTAGCAATAATAACTTCTGTATCACTGCTCGTATCAAATGTCATACCTTCTTTTACCAAGTTCTCACGCAGTTCCACATAATTATAAATCTCACCATTAAAAATTATCCAATACCGCTCATTCTCATACGTCAGCGGTTGATGACCGTTCTCCACATCAATAATGCTGAGGCGACGGAAGCCAAACTGAACATGCTCATCCGTAAAATAACCCTCATCATCAGGGCCACGGTGGGTAATCATGTCGTTCATTTGCTTAAACGTTTCCTTCTCTTCGCCAGTAATTTCAGCAATGCGGTCATGTACGCATCCAATAAATCCACACATCGTCACATTTCTCCTCTATTTTTAAACTAGTTATGTCCATTTTTTCAACAACGTCTATCATATCATAAATTGGGTTTGTTTGAACAGCATCCAGCAAAAAAAGACCTAGAAAAATCATGTAACATGAACTTTCCAGACCTTTTATTGAAAATGAATAGCCGCCAAACTACAGCGGGCCGCACAATGCTCAGATCCTAGGCAAAAGCGAGTACCGAAGCGGAGCGTACGATTTGTACGTGAGCATCGGAACACAGCTTTTAACGACGGAGATGAGTATTGTGCGGCCCACTGTGCCTTTTTAGTTGTCTGTGTGTTTTAATACTGGACGATCGTGCAACGGTTGAATTTTACGGTTGTTGCCGTCGTAGTATTTGTTAAATTCTTCAATTTGTTCTTTGGAAACTTCTACCGGAGTTGACATGACGTACCATTCCACGTTTTCTGAAAGTGGTGGTGTTGTCAGTGATCCTAGGTAGTGATAGTATGATTTGTTTGTTGGTAGTAAAGCTGCTACATCAATCGGTTCGCTAACTGTTGTTTTTTCCCCTTTTTTAACATTGTTTAAAATGCTTTGGAATGCCGGATTTGCTTTTCCTTCTTTAAAGAAAACTCCAATAACTGCTAAACGACTATCTTGATGTTCATTTACAAAGTGAGCTTCGATTGGATAATGTTTACCATCAACTGTATGCTCACTTTCTGCGTGGAAATGAAATTGGTTCAATTCAAATTTACGACCGTTAATTGTTGCTTGCCCACCATCATCGACTTGGATGCTATGGCCATTATCTACTTCATCTGTTACTTTTTGATTATAATTTAATTCGATTGTACCTGCATCTTTCATTGGTTCTGTTTTTGCTGTTTCAATATTGATTGGGGATTGTGTATCTCCCGCTTCAAATTGCCACGCTTTTTGATCATGATAGTCTAGATGATCTTCATGTTTTGCTGCTGATTCTGTTTTTGCTGTTTTTTCTTCTTTTTTAGTATCGTTGCTCGCATCGCTATTACCACAACCTGCTACGAGGATAAGTGATGCCGCGATTGCTGAAGCTGCTAATAGTTTTGTTTTCATGTTGAAAACCCCTTTCATTAAGTAACTTAATTATTATATTATATAATGATTCATAAGTGTGTGTAGTTTTTGTGACAAAAATAGGCCTTTTTATACAAGAAAGCATCAAATATGTAAAAAACCTAGCTGGATTGGCTCCAAAGCTAGGCTTCTGTTTATGAATTTATATTTGCAGTTTCTAATAGAAATTCTTTCATATGTGGTGCTTTATCTATTTTTTCCCATGGTAAATCTAAATCCAATCTTCCAAAATGGCCGAATGCCGCTGTTTGACGATAAATCGGGCGACGTAAGTCAAGCATCTTGATGATTCCGGCTGGACGTAAATCAAAGAATTTATTTACAGCATCAATTAGATCTTGCTCACTGTATTGACTCGTTCCATATGTGTCTATAGAAATCGATACTGGATGAGCAACTCCGATAGCATAGGCCAACTGTACCTCTACCTTTTTAGCAAGACCAGCTGCAACGATATTTTTAGCAACGTAGCGGGCAGCATACGCTCCTGAACGGTCTACTTTTGTTGGGTCTTTACCTGAAAATGCACCTCCACCGTGACGAGCATAACCACCATATGTGTCTACAATGATTTTGCGACCTGTTAAACCTGCATCTCCTTGAGGTCCACCGATGACGAAGCGACCTGTTGGATTAATGAAGTACTTCGTTTCTGCATCGAGAAGTCGCGAATCAATGACTTCTTCAATGACTAGTTTATGCAAATCTGATGCAATTTGTTCCTGTGAAATATCTGGATGATGCTGTGTAGAAATAACTATCGTATCGATACGAATTGGTTGGTTATTATCATCATATTCCACGGTTACTTGTGTTTTAGCATCTGGGCGTAGGTAAGTGAGTATATTATTCTTCCGTAATTCCGCAATTTTACGTGAAAGTGCATGTGCTAGCGAGATTGGAAGTGGCATTAATTCCTCTGTCTCATCTGTTGCAAAGCCGAACATTAAGCCTTGGTCCCCCGCTCCAATAGCATCAATCGCTGCGTCTTCCGAACCATCGCGTGATTCTAAAGCGACATCAACACCTTGCGCGATATCTGGTGACTGCTCATCGATTGCCGTTAAAACAGCACATGTTTCTGCATCAAAACCATATTTTGCACGTGTGTACCCTATTTCCTTAATTGTATCACGCACAATTTTTGGAATGTCCACGTAAGTCGATGTTGTTATTTCTCCTGCTACAAGTACTAGCCCAGTCGTTACAGTCGTTTCACAAGCAACACGAGCATCAGCATCTTTCGTTAATATTGCATCCAAAATTGCATCTGATATTTGATCTGCAATTTTATCTGGATGTCCATCAGAAACAGATTCTGACGTAAATAAATGACGGTTTCTTGCCATTCTTTATTTCCTCCTTTTTCTTCTCCATCGCGAAGTGGTTTGCAAAAATGCGAACTTATCGTCTGTTTCCTTCTAGTCTCGTTCACGCTTTATATGACATGACTCATGCCATGTCAACAAAAAACCTTCTCCCTATTTGCCAATTGCACGCGGAATAGAGAGAAGGTTATTATTTACAATACCTTCGCTCTCATCGATCAGGAATTCACTTCCTGCCACAGGTTAGCACCTTACAATATTTGTAGGTTGCCGGGTTTCAAAGGGCCAGTCCCTCTACCGCTCTGGATAAGAGTTTAATTTAGTTTTCACGTTATTGTAACATATTTCAGCTTTATTGTCACGCACAAAAATTTTTCATGTTTGCTCCTGCTTCTTTTTTCGAATATCACATGTTCTATTGTCTGCAACAACACTATATCCAAAACGGCCTGCTGGTTTTAGAAATGGTAAATACATGATGAGTCCAATCAAGCCGGTTAGTGGAAAACGCAATAGCATCCTACGAATCGCAAAAAAACCTTTTTTCGCATCACCATTCGGGGTAATGAGATGAATTTCGCGCATTAGTTCCTCTTGCGTAAACCCAGTGTTCTCTGATTCTTGAAGCGGTTTCCATTCAATGACATGCATCCAATCCAGCTTTTCAAAGAGTCGTTTTGTCGCCTTACAGAATCGGCAGTTTTGATCGTATAGAACAATATCCTTCATCCTATTTCAGCTCCTTAGATTATGTTTCCTGTTTACCATTCTCCCTAAACTATGTTAAAATGAACTTTATACATTGGGATTTCCCACATTGTATGAATGCTTGGTTCACCAAAGGAGAAGAAACTATGATATTTTCAACGTTAACTTTGATTATTTTTGCGATTTTTATTATCGCTGTGTGCATTTTTGAATTTATTTTAAAATGGCGCTGGTTCAAGTACTTTTTAGCAACAATAGGCTTGATTGCAAGCGCAGTTATATTCTTTATTAGTTTTTACAGTGGCGGGGTTGCACAGGCTGAGATTGCGATTGCTATTTTTATCGCTACACTTGGAGAGTATATTTTCTCCTTGATTATTAGCATTGTCGCTTGGATTCGTCGGATGTCAAATAAAACAAATGCCTAAGTAACTATTAAAAAAGTTGAGCCTTGCACCGCTTAGGCTCAACTTTTTTGTCGTTTAATTACTGGAATTCAAGGATATTAGCTCGTATGTAATAATCGTCTTATTGTCCTCCCAAATTAGTTTTAGGGGCACAGCAATACCGTTTGTCTCACTTTCTTTTGTCGTCCGAACTTCTACTGGAACATCAATCGGATAAATCCGGTATCCAGCCTTTTCCAACTCGAAAAAATTATCTGAAACCCGCTTTTCCTTTCCCTTTGTTACAATCATTGTATTGACTTCTAATGGCATTCCCATGCTTATTACCTCCAATTATTCATTTTTAGTTGGCGCATCGCTTCTTGAATCACGACTTGCATCCCTTCATCCTGCATAAAAAAACTGAACTGTTTTTGCTGAACGATATTCGCTAAATCCCCAGCTATCAAGGTCGGACCAAATGTTTCCATATAATCGACTTGGTTCACAAAATCGGTGACATTCGCTAAGTAAACTCGTTTGCTAAAAGTTCTTTCTGCGGTCTTTACTTCATATTGCGCTACAATATGTAAGCTATCTAGTTTCGCACCGGTTTCTTCCATTGTTTCGCGTCTTGCAGTTTCCTCGTTTGACTCTCCTGACTCGCCTTTACCGCCAGGAAATTCAATACCGCGGGCTTTATGCGTTGTAAACAGCCAAGCATCGTGAAATTTTGCAATTACGAGTACGTCATCTGCTTCTTCTAGTACATCAAATGAAATAGATACATCATTCCCAAGCAAATCTTGATACGTATACATGCTTATTCCCTTTCTTTTTCCCAGATTTGTGGTACGATAAAAGTGTTAAAAATTCTAAAGGTGAAGGTGAGTTGCAAAATGAAGAAAATAATGTTAGGCGGTATTCGTCTTTATCGCAAATATATTTCACCACTTAAACCTGGAACGTGTAGATTTTATCCCACTTGTTCGCAATATGGTATGGAGGCTATAACGGAGCACGGTGCTTTAAAAGGCGGTTGGTTAACGATTAAGCGAATTTCTAAATGCCATCCCTTCCATAAAGGTGGTGTGGATTTAGTACCTACAAAATGCGATCACAAAGACCATCATCACCATCATTATAGTGAAAAATAGAGTCCAGTGCAAGGATTCGGCGCGTCGATATTTCGTAGCTTTTTCAAAGTTTATTTTTTCACCGCTCCTTTATTAACAAAATCCTTGCCTTTTCTTACTATATGGGTTATTATAAATTTCTGATGTTAAATCGTAATCACTACGATTTATTATTTTTTACACATCAAATAAGAATCATTTCGATTTAGGAGGTCCCATTTTCATGAAGAAAATAGCAATTTTACTTAGTACCCTGTTGCTTGTTTCTATTTTTATGGTCGGTTGTGGTAATAGTGACGCAAAGACTAAGCATTCGGACAAGTTAACGGTTTACACAACTGTTTATCCACTACAATACTTAGCAGCACAGATTGGTGGCAAGTACGTCGATGCTCATTCGATATACCCTGCTGGTTCAGATGCCCACAGCTTTGATCCCTCACAAAAAGACATGATGAATATTGCTGACAGTGATTTGTTTTTCTATATTGGCCTAGGTATGGAAGGCTTTGTTGATAAGGCGAAACAATCGCTCAAAAGTGAGAACGTGAAATTTGTCGAGACCACAGACGGCTTAAAGCTACCGACCGTTGCGCATGAAGAAGAACATGATCATGTGGACGACGAAGATGATCATGATCACGGTGATGTCAACCCGCATGTTTGGCTTGATCCGAACTATATGGTGACGATGGCAGGCATTGTGCGCGATAATCTGAGCAAAGAACTTCCTGCTCAAAAAAATATTTTTGAAAAAAACTATGAAAGTGTTGTGTCACAGTTAAAAGCGTTGAATGATGATTATAAAACAACAGCAACAAACGCAAAACATAAGGAATTCGTGACAGCACATGCTGCTTATGGCTATTGGGAAAATGAATACGGTTTGACACAAATTCCGATTGCTGGCATTTCAACAAGCGATGAGCCTTCTCAGAAAAAGCTAACATCAATTGTGAATACAATTAAAAAAGATAAGATTCCATACATTTTATTGGAACAAAATACAAATTCCAAAATTGCTGATGTCATTCAAAAAGAAACGAACACAAAAACAATGAAACTGCATAATTTGGAGACTTTAACACAGAAAGATATCGATGCTAAACGTGATTATATGTCGATTATGAAAGATAATTTAGCGGCATTAGGTAAAGCATTAAATTATTAATATAGATGAAAAAAACCGAGCATAGCCTATTTGCTCGGTTTTTTCGCGATTTCTCTTAAACGATGGCGTTGAATTTTTTGTGATGCCGTTTTAGGTAACGCCTCTAAGAAATGAAATTGTCGTGGCACTTTATATTTAGCTAGTTTTTCCTGGCAAAATTCAAATAAATCTGCTGTATCAATCCTGTTATTTGCTACAATAAAAGCTATCGGTACCTCGCCCCAGTGTTCGTCAGACTTAGCCACTACTGCGACTTCTTTGATTGCAGGATATTCCAACAAAACATGTTCGACTTCTGTCGGATAAATATTTTCACCACCAGAAATAATCAAATCAGAACGCCTATCCAAAACAAATAAAAAACCATTGTCATCTAAATAACCGACATCCCCCGTCCGAAACCAACCATCTTCATCAAATGCATTGTCCGTCGCTGCTTTATTGTGTAAATAACCCAACATGATGGAAGGACCTTTTAGCAAAATTTCATCCCGCTCACCAATTCTAACTTCTGCTGGAAATAACGGTTTCCCCGCAGAACCAATTTTCAAAAAAGCTTCTTCGGGCGGCAATGTCACAATTTGTGAAGCCGTTTCTGTCATGCCAAACGATTGCACCAATGGAATCCCATTTAAAAAGCAAGCCTCGAGCATTTCCCTACTCGCCGGCCCTCCTCCAAGCAACATACATCTAAAATCTGAATGATATCTCGTCGTAAAAACATCAAGTAAACGTTGTGCCATCGTTGTTACCACCGAAATCAACGTCACCTCACCACTTCGCAAAAACTGATCCACACGTGTCGCATCAAAATGCTCCTCCAAATAAACTGGAATCCCGTAAATCACTGAGCGCATTAAAATCGACAAACCACTAATATGGAAAATTGGTACCACGCATAGCCAACTATCATTTGCCTGTAAACCAAGATTCAACATCGAGCCTGTTGCACTCCACCAATGATTTCCGAACGTCTGCATCACGCCCTTGGGCTGGCCAGTTGTTCCGGACGTATACATAACGGAAGCAACACGCTCCATTGCAAAATGAGAAACGAGCGATACTTCCGAAACCCGCGCCTCCATCACATCCTTAAAAGAAGCACTCGCGATATCCCCAACCTTGTCACGAAACACATCCGCATAAAAGCACCATTCCACATGTGCATCTCGCATTTGAAACAAAACTTCTGTCGCCGTCAGACGATTATTCAATAACACCGTCTGCGCACCTAATTGTTGCAACGCATGAATCATCAAAAAAGTATCACGATCATTTCGGCCGAGCAAAGCGACACTCATTCCATCCCGAACACCGAATGATGCCAATTTCCCCGCCAACTCGCACGCCGCATCATAAATTTCTAAAAATGTTTCCTTTCTATCCTGAAAAACGAGCGCAGTCCTCTCAGGAGAAAGCCACACTCGTTTTTCCAACCAATTGGTTAGTTCCATCATTTTCCACCAACCATCAAGGGAATTTTGGGAATTGATCAAAGTCAGGGTCACGTTTTTCTTTGAACGCATCACGTCCTTCTTTCGCCTCATCCGTTGTGTAATAAAGAAGTGTAGCATCACCAGCAAGCTGCTGAATACCAGCCAAGCCATCCGTATCCGCATTAAATGCCGCCTTAATAAAACGAAGCGCTGTAGGACTTTTCTTCAACATTTCCTTCGCCCAAGCAACCGTCTCTGTTTCCAAATCGGCCAATGGCACAACCGTATTAATCCAGCCCATCTCAAGTGCTTCATCCGCCGTATATTGGCGGCACATGAACCAAACTTCCTTCGCTTTCTTATGACCAATTACACGCGCCAAATAGCCTGAACCATAGCCAGCATCAAAACTACCAACATTCGGTCCTGTTTGACCAAATTTTGCATTATCCGCCGCAATCGTCAAGTCACACACGAGTTGCAACACATTCCCACCGCCAATCGACCAACCAGCAACCATTGCAATAACTGGTTTCGGAATCACGCGAATCAAACGTTGCAAATCAAGCACATTCAAACGAGGAATGTTATCATCACCAACATAACCACCATTTCCACGCACCTTCTGATCCCCACCAGAACAAAACGCTTTGCCGCCTTCACCTGTCAAGATAATCACGCCAACTTTCGAATCATCACGTGCAATCGTAAAAGCATCAATCATTTCAATCACTGTTTTTGGCGTGAAGGCATTGTGCACATGCGGGCGATCAATCGTAATTTTCGCTATTCCTTCGTATGTTTCATACTTAATCTCCGTATAATCCTTCTCTTTCTTCCACTCAAAACCCATTATTTTATTCCTCCTCTAATTCGTAACCAGTTGCGGACCGCGTAACCAAAAGCTTCTGGTTGCTCGACATGTATCGTATGCCCCGCATTTGAAAACGTAATATATTTTGCATCAGGAAGCGCCTTTTTCATCGCCAGCGCAATCCCGCAAAATTTCTGATCCTCTTGCCCAGCCAAAAGTAAAGTCGGTATGCGCACGTTTGGCAATTCTCCCCAAAAAGAAGGCTGCGCACCCGTTCCCATGCCACCAAGACTTCCAACCAAGCCTATCATTCGTTGGTTCATCCGTTCTTTGCGCACTTTTTCCTGTACATTTTGCGATAACTCTAGCTGCGTTGCAAAAAGCGGTAATCGCTCCCATTCTGCGACAAAACTTGCCACACCTTGCGTTTTAATTTTATCAGCAAGCGCCATATCTTTCAAAATTCGTGCCTCGCGTTCTTGCCGAGATACCAAGCCAGGCGAAGCACTTTGCAACATAAGCGCACCAATTCTCTCAGGATATAGTGTTGCAAGCCCAAGTGCCAAGCGCCCTCCCATCGAATATCCAAGAACAGAAGCTCGTTGCACCCTAAGCTGATCCAAGATAGCTATCAAATCCGCCGCTTGCTCCTCCAACCGATATCGCTCCAAGCCTTCCGGCGCATCCGTCTTACTATGCCCTAACAAATCTACCGTCACACAATGCCAATCCTGCGCCAAAATCGGCAAAATCGTATCATATGTCGCATGCGATCCCGTAAAGCCATGAAGTAGTAACAAGGTTTCCCTTCTTGTATTAGATTTTGCTTTCGTTTCCACAACATGATAGTCTACGCCACGAATCCGCATCTTTATGCCAACTCCGAGCGAACCGCTGTTTTAATCGCATCCCATAACTCCTGATGCGCATCCACGTTTTCATACCGATTCGTCTTGACTTCAATAATATCCAACCCTTTATGGAAATGAGCCTTATCCAATGCATCATGGAACTCATCCCAATCCGTCGCCTCATGAAAATCACCTTCATAAAGTGCCGCCGTATATCGGAAATCAAGATCAGCACCGGTCCCAAACAACGTCTCAAAATACTTCGGCTCAGACGCTTGTGGTAAGAACGAGAATATCCCGCCACCATTATTATTCACAACAATAATCGTCAAATTTAATCCATATTTTTTCGCCATCAAAAGTCCGTTCATATCGTGATAAAACGACAAATCACCAATCAGTAAATACATCGGCTGTTCCGTCAAGCTTGCTCCAAGCGCCGAAGAAACAACGCCATCAATCCCATTTGCACCACGATTGGCAAGCATCCTAACCTGCTTGTTCGTTTGCGCAAAGTACGTATCGACATCACGAATCGGCATGCTATTCCCAATGAAAAGACCAGCCCGCTCCGGAATCCACGTACGCATCTCATATACAAGCTTGCCCTCATCTAACCTGTCCAGTATTTCCATATGTGCCGCAACCACCGTCTTCACCTTTGCATTCAATCGCTGCCACATTACCATCCAGTCAGCTGTAGTTTTCTCCTGCCAGCCGTCCGTCAACGCACCCACCAAGAAATGCTCATCGCAGTGAATCATATTTGTCACTGCTTTAATCGGATCTTTCCAAGCCGCACCAGGATCAACAACATAAAACATCACGTCCTCCAATGCCTCCAGCCATTTCATCAGTGGCTTCGAAACCGGCATCGCTCCAAATCGAACGACAACCTCTGGGCGCAACGCCTCACGCGCCACTTCTTCCTGTAAAATCGCATCATACTGGTCAATCACTACATCGCTCAGCGCCCCATAACTCCGCAACTGCGACAACGGGTCCGCCAAAATCGGCCAGCCAACCTGTTTTGCCAGCGCCACCAATTTCGGTGAAAAAGCCTTTTTATCCAAAGGTCCTGCTACAAAAACGCCTCTTTTCCCAGCACAAGCCTCAATAATCTGTCCAATTACTGCGTCTTCCAAAACCTCATGCGTATAATAAATATGCACATGGCGACGTTTTTTCTCCGTAACCGCGAACGGCGATGGCTCCAAAACTGGCATCAATGGCTCGCGCAAAGGAAAATTCAAATGAACCGGTCCACGCGGCGCATTCATCGCAATATCCACTGCTTTTGAGCCGTGCCATTTCGCAAAACGCAACATCTCCGTTGAATTTTCAGGTAAAGCCATATCCGTAAAATCCTTCACATGCGATCCGAACATGCGCACCTGATCCATCGCTTGCGGCGCACCAACATTGCGCAACTCATGCGGCCGATCCGCCGTCAAAACAAGCAATGGCACCTGCGATAAATTGGCCTCCGCAACCGCTGGAAAATAATTCGCGGCAGCCGTTCCCGACGTACATAAAAGCACTACCGGTCTTTTCGACGCCTTCGCAATTCCAAGCGCAAAAAATCCTGCTGAACGTTCATCCACATCCACATACATTTTTAACGTCGGATGTTCTGCCATCAATAAAGCAATTGGCGTTGAGCGCGAACCTGGGCTAATAACCGCCTCTTTCACACCAGCCTGCACCAATTCTTCCACAAAAGCCGCCAAGTATTCCGTCATCACCTGTCTATGATCGCTCATGAACTCTACCTCCTAATACCCGCAACATCGGCTGAAATTTAATCGCCGTCTCCGCAAGTTCCTCTGCTGGTACTGAATCTGCCACAATGCCACAACCAGCATATAATAATGCGTTCGTATCCGTAACAAGTGCCGAACGAATTGCGACTGCAAACTCACCACGATCAAGCGGGTCAATCCAACCAATCGGTGCACCGTAAAACCCGCGAGTCATCTCTTCTTTCAAACGAATCACTGTCATCGCTTCCGCCTGTGGCCAACCACCAAGCGCCGGCGTTGGATGAAGCTCTCGCAAAACATCTAACATTTTCGTCTCATCTCGTTGTCCTGAGACCGTCATATACAAATGCTGTATATCTCGATTCTTCAGCAATATCGGACTCGCTGAAACTTGCACGTCCTTACAAAACCGAGCCAGCGTAGCCTCAATCATCTCAACAACAAAATGGTGTTCCGCCAAGTTTTTTGCATCACTAAGTAGCGTCTCACCAAGCACCGCATCCTCACTAGCCGTCTCACCTCGCGCAATCGAACCCGCCACACATGCTGATTCCAAATGATCCACATCTGCTAATAACAGCCGCTCTGGTGTTGCCCCAAAAAAAGTACTCGTCCCATTTTCTAGCAAGAAACAGTAACTATTCGCCTGTTGCTCTTCCATATGTGCAATAATGCGACTACTCGAAATAAACCCGTCAAACCCCAGTCGCATTCGCCGAGCAAGCACCACTTTTTGCATGCTAGTGACCTCTTGCAACAATGCCACAACATCCTCTGCCGCAAGCAACCAAGCATCCTCATCCAAGCGTTCTTCTGAGATACATGCCACATCTGGATGACTCATAATCGGTGATGAAATCAACTTATCCCATTGCGCCATCACAGCCTCAACCTTCGCATAATCATCATGCTCCGAAAGCCACACGTTCACCGATAAATAACAACAATCCTCCTTTTCCGTCACCAAAAAAAGTGGCAAATAAAAAAATCCTTCCCCAAATCTTTCCCATTCTGGCGACGTATCATGCTGATCATCAAAACTAAAACCGCCAAAATAAACGGCCCCGCAAGCAGTTTCCTCACTATTCGTTACCGTTTGTCTAAGCACCTGCTCTTTTCGCGTATGTAGCGCCAAAAAACGGTCTTGTCCCTGCTCCACATGTAACTGATCAGTCGCACCAAGCCCTGCAAGCCGCAATGTCCGCTCTTTATTTTGCCAGAAAAAACGCTCACCTTTAAAAGCCCCATTCCCTTGATCAAAAACACGTTTTGCCGCACCATCAGGAAGCTCACAAACCCAGCTTAATAACACATTCTCCTGTTGCGAAACCATTCGCTTTGCCTGCTGAAACAGCTCTATTGGCAATGTTAAACCCATATTACTCATCTCTCCTTCATTGCCTTCACTCACCACACCATTATAACAAAAGAAATTCGTTTTTACACCTCTCGACACTTTCAAAAATCAGCCCCGTAAGCCAAAGAAAAAAGAAATCAGCTATATCCATTGACTATTAGACAAACATTGCCTAAAATTGTACAAGTATAAAGCTTTTATAAAAGGAGAGAAACAAATGGCACACGGCACAAAATCAGCTATTGTTAGACATTCCGGATTCCATAAATGGTGGATGTTATTGCGTCCACACACACTGGTTGCATCCTTTGTCCCAGTATTTTTAGGAACCACGGTCGCAATGAGCTACGAAAGTTTTCATTTTACACGCTTTTTAGTCATGCTAATATCCTGTTTCCTCATTCAGACATCTGCTAACCTCTTTAATGAATATTATGACTTCAAAAAAGGGCAAGACGATGAACACACAGTGGGGAACGGTGGCGCAATTGTTAGAAACGGAATGAAACCAGGTTTTATTTTATTCCTAGCCATTTTTCTATATGTATTAGCCATTCTAGGTGGCGTTTACTTATGCATGGACGTCAATAATTGGTGGATTGGCTTACTCGGTATTATTTCGATGCTTGTTGGCTATTTGTACACCGGCGGACCATATCCAATCGCCTACACACCTTTTGGCGAAATTATGGCAGGTTTTTTTATGGGCGGTATTATCACATTCATTTCCTTCTATATTCAAGCCGGGTTTATCGGTTCCTTTATCGTCTACGTTTCCATCCCAGTGATGGTGCTAGTTGGAAATCTTCTTCTAGCCAACAGTATTCGTGATTTGGAACCAGACAAAGCAAACGGGCGCCTCACACTTGCTATCTTATTGGGTCGTAAAGGCGCCCTCATCCTTTTCACGTTGGCTTTCATTTTCGCATACGTATGGGAAATTGCACTAATCTTCACGGTTGAAGCAACACCATGGATTCTAATTATCCTACTCAGCGTTCCCGAAGCCATTAAAGCTGTTCGTCGTTTCATTGGAAAAAGCGTACCAATAACGATGGTTCCTGCGATGAAAGCGACGAGTAAGGCCTTAACATTTTTCGGATTATTACTAGCTATCGCATTTTTGATTAGTTTACTAAGCGCGAACATGGTTGATTTTTGAAATTAAAAAGTACCAGCAAGCCGTTTTAATAGGTTTGCTGGTACTTTTTAATTTTGCGAGCTAATTTCAACTACTTGTTCTTTACTCTGCACATATTTCGTCAATTCAATCGACAAATCATATCTCAAAAATGGTGTGATGATATAAACGCCGTTAAAATGCGCACAAATCGAATCCAAAATCTCTTTAGCAATCGCCATTCCTTCCTCGCAACCAGCATCGGCCTTATCCGCTTCCCGCATCCGCTCTCTAACTTCATCTGTTAAGCGAATCCCAGGAACCTCATTATGCAGAAACTCAGCATTGCGACTTGACAAAAGTGGCATTACACCAACAAACACAGGAACCGTAATTCCAGCCTCAACTAGCGCCGCTTTCAATTGAACCGCTTTTTCCGTATCATAAATTGGTTGCGTGATAATATAATCTGCGCCATATTCTACCTTGCGTTCAATCAAACGAACCGCCTTATCCAGCTTCAGCACATTGGGATTAAAAGCCGCCGCAACTTGGAATCGCGCCTTCTCCTTCAGCGACTTTCCAGTATATGAAATCCCATCATTGAATTTTTTAATCAGTTGCACAAGCTCCACCGATCGCAAATCAAAAACCGATGATGCGCCTGGAAAATCACCAACTTTACTCGGATCCCCCGTCACCGCGAGCACATCCTGAATTCCCAACTTATGAAAACCCATGATATGCGAGTGCATCCCAATCAAATTATGATCTCGCGTCGTCAAATGAATGAGAGGTCTAATATCGTACTCATGCTTCAAAATTGCCGCCAATGCCATGTTACTAATCCTTGGTGTCGCAAGCGAATTATCAGAAATCGTAATTGCGTCCACACCTGCTTCATCAAGCTCCTGCGCCCCTTCGAAAAACTTCGCCGTATCAAAAGTCCGTGGCGGATCAAGCTCCACTAACACTGTATATTGTTCCTTCACCTTATCCGTCAGACGCACACCCGTATCCTCTGCCACGTCCAACTCCGCCAATTCCAAAATTGGATGTACTACTTTGGACGTCACCGGTTCTAGAGACTTCAAACCACGACGTAGCGCACGAATATGATCCGGCGTTGTGCCACAACACCCACCTATCAAACGCACTCCTTCTTGTCTGAAAATCTCCCCATACTGCTCAAAATAATCTGTTTCCGTTTGGTAAACCACTTTCCCTTCATCCATCTGCGGTAAACTCGCATTCGGATAAGCAGCTAAATAAGCATTCTCAAGAAGTGGCACCGTCTCAAGCGCTTTAGACATATGATATGGACCAAGTCGGCAATTTGCACCAACAACGTCCGCTCCCAACTCCGCCAGCTCCCGCAACGCCGATGCCAATGTTTGCCCATTTTGCAAAAGTCCTGGTTCATGCATCGAAACATTAGCTACAATTGGTAAGTCTGTTGTTTCACGCGTAATTTTTAACACTGCTTTCAACTCATCTAAGTCATAATAAGTCTCAAGTAAAATGGCATCAACACCTTCTAGCAACAAACAATAAAGCTGCTCGCGAAAACTCCGCTTAATCTCTTCCAGGCTTGGAGCCGCAATTCGCGCATCATTAGCCCCATTTATACCGCCAATTGTACCAAAAATATACACACCAGTACCGCGCGCCGCCTCTTTCGCATGCCGCACCGCCGCCTGATTTATTTTTTTTATATCATCTTCCAACCCATACCGCGACAACTTAATATAATTGGCGCTATACGTGTTCGTTTGGATAATATCCGCTCCAGCCTCGATATAAGCCCGATGGATTGCAACGATATCATCTGGATGTGATAAATTCAACTCTTCAAAGGAACGGTCAACTCCGTAAGAATAAAGCAACGTACCCATTGCACCATCAGCAATTAACACTTTTTCACTTAAATCGCGGCGTAAATTCATCAACGAGCACTCCTTTCCACTGTATAAGCAAGCGCCTGCTGGAAGTCTGCGATAATGTCATCCACATCCTCAAGCCCCGCCGAAAAACGTAATAATCCTGGCGTAATACCAAGTTTTAACCGTTCAGCCTCCGGAATTGCCGCATGTGACATCCGAGCCGGATACGATAAAATGCTCTCCACCGCACCAAGACTCACCGAAAATACTGGCAATTTCACATGATTCACAAATTGTCGCGCCGCCTCTTCACTACCGAGGTCAAACGACAAGACTGCCCCCGCAGAATCTGCCTGTTGCTGTTGAATTGCATAATCCGGATGACTCACAAGCCCAGGATAAAAAACTTCCTCCACCCGTTCTTCCATTTGCAAAAATTCTGCCAGTTTCTGCGTCGATGCTGTACCCACGCTCATTCGAACAGCAAGCGTTTTTAGCCCGCGTAACAACAACCAACAATCCTGCACACCAAGCACGCCACCTGTTGAATTTTGTATAAAATAGACCTGTTTAGCTAACTCCTCATTATTAGTAACCACAAGCCCCGCCAAAATATCACTATGTCCACCAATAAATTTCGTTGCACTGTGTACCACCAAATCCGCGCCCAAATCAAGTGGTCGTTGCAAAGCTGGCGTTAAAAATGTATTATCCACAAATGTATAGCAGTTATGTTGCTTCGCGAGCCTTGCCACCGCTGCAATATCCGTCACTCGCATTAATGGATTCGAAGGCGTCTCCACATAAACCAACTTCGTATTTTCCTGAAAAGCCGCAGCAATAGCATCCAAATCACCCATATCCACAAACGTATGAGCAATACCAAACCGCGGTAAAACCTGCTCCGTTAACCGAAATGTCCCGCCATAAACATCACCAGAAATAATAAAATGATCCCCCTGCGACAAAGTTAACAGCGCCGCTGAAATTGCAGCCATGCCAGTTGCAAATGCAAAACCATGCGTTCCGTTCTCCAGTTTAGCAATTGCTTCCTCCACAGCCTGACGCGTCGGGTTCCCAGATCTCGCATAATCAAACACGTGGTAATTATCAAAATCCGGCTGATGAAACGTTGATGACAAGTGAAGCGGCGTGTTCAGTGCACCAGTTGCCTCATCAATTCCAAGACTTGCATGCACCACTTTCGTATCAAATGAAAAGTCATCACTCATTTATACCCACCTCTTCCTTCAAAACCAACGCCAAAGCTTGATCCAAATCAGCAATTAAGTCATCACTGCTCTCAATGCCAACAGAAATACGTAACAATTCATCCGTTAAACCATAAGATTCCCGAAGCTTGCGCGGCACATCTGCATGCGTTTGCGTCACTGGATACGTAATCAAACTCTCCACACCACCTAAACTCTCCGCAAATGTAAATAATTTCAAACTCCGCAACAATGGTGAAACAAGTGTAGCATCCTTAATCAAGAAACTCACCATGCCACCTTTTCCAGGATAGAGTACTTTCGTTACAGCTTCATGACCATCTAAAAATTCCGCCACTTTCCGCGCATTTTTCTGATGCTGCTCCACCCTCAAAACAAGCGTTTTTAGTCCGCGCATCAACAACCAACTATCAAACGGCGAAAGCACCGCGCCAATAGAATTATGAAAATCACGCAATTGCAACGCTAAATCCTCACTTTTCACAATCACTGCACCTGCCAACACATCATTATGCCCGCCGAGATATTTCGTTGCACTATGAAAAACAATATCTGCGTCCAAATCAAGCGGTTGCTGCAAAATTGGCGTTAAAAATGTATTATCTACAATTACCAATAGATCATGTTTCTTCGCAAAAGCCACAACAGCGGTAAGATCAGTCTCCACCATCAAAGGATTCGTCGGCGTTTCGATAAATACAGCCTTCGTTCCAGGCGTTATCAAACTTTCTAAATCATCAATATCCGTCGTTTCCCAATAAGAAAAATCTACGCCATACTTTTTCGCAATCAATTCAAAATAACGATATGTACCACCATATAGATCCCGCGAAGAAATAATATGATCGCCACTCGAAAACAATGTAAAAATCAGCTGAATCGCACTCATTCCCGAGCTTGTCGCAAAACCAGCTGTCCCATTTTCTAACGTCGCTAGCGCTTCCTCCAAAACCTCTCGCGTCGGATTCCCTGTTCTCGTATAGTCATACCCCGTTGAAACACCAAGATCTTCATGACGATATGCAGTTGACAAATAAATAGGCATGTTCACAGCACCGGTCGCCCCGCTTTTTCGATTTCCAATTTGTGCTACAATTGTTTCTTTTTTTAGTTTTGTCAATCCAATCCCCTCCATCAATTTAAAAGCGCTAAGAGTAGCAACATCATGCCGTTCCTAGCGCCTCATTTCCTATTATTTTATAACTTTGTACGTTTCACGAATCTCTTTCGTCGCACGCACCATGTCCTGCAATGCTGCAATCGTTTCTTTCTCCTTACGCGTTTTTAGACCGCAATCCGGATTCACCCAGAACTGACGCGCATCAATCACTTTTAGAGCTCGATGAATATTTTCCTGAATCTCACCCGTAGTCGGAACACGCGGGCTATGAATATCATATACACCAAGACCAATTTCCTTATCATATCCAACTCTCTCAAAAGTCTCAATAATTTCACCGTGACTACGTGAAGTCTCAATTGAAATTACATCTGCATCAAGTGCGCTAATCGTATCGATTATATCTTCAAACTCCGCATAACACATATGCGTATGAATTTGTGTATCATTCTTAACCGAAGTTGTCGTTAACTTGAATGAATATACCGCATCATCCAAGTACTTCTGCCATCTCGAACGTTTCAGTGGTAAACCTTCACGAAGCGCCGGTTCATCCACTTGAATTACACGAATACCAGCTTCCTCAAGTGCCTCCACCTCTTTACGTAGCGCCAAACCAACCTGATTCGCCACCACATAATCTGGCACATCATCACGCACAAACGACCAGTTGATAATCGTAACAGGCGCCGTCAACATTCCCTTCACAGGACGATCCGTCAATGATTGTGCATAAACACTTTCCTTCACCGTGATTGCCTCCGTAAACGCAACATCTCCATAAACCAATGGCGGACGCACCGCACGCGAACCATATGACTGCACCCAACCAAATTTTGTCGCTTGGAATCCATCTAGCTTCTGACCAAAATACTCCACCATATCCGTTCTTTCAAACTCACCGTGTACGAGCACATCCAAATCCAAATCCTCTTGAATCCGAATCCAGCGCTCCGTCTCCACCTCAATGAATTTCTCATACTCCGCATCCGTAATCACATTTTTTAACCAATCCGAGCGTTTCTTCCTGACCTCAGGCGACTGCGGGAAACTACCAATCGTCGTTGTCGGCAATAAGGGCAACTGTAACCACTCATGCTGCAACTTAATCCGCTGAGCAAAAGGTAATTCACGTTTAACATCTACATTCTCTAAATTGCGAATCGCTTCCTGAACCTCCGCATTATTTCGGTGATGCGATCCATTAATTGCTGATAATGCTTCTTTCGCCTCTGCAAATTCCGTCGCAACCGCATCCCCGTTCAGTGCCCCCGTAAGCGCTACTAACTCTACCAACTTCTCATCCGCAAATGACAAGCCTCCAAGTAGCACGTCATCTAAATCAGACTCACTCGCTTTTGTTACAGGTACGTGTAGCAATGAACTAGAAGGCTGTACAATCAAGCGATCTTTCGATACAACTTTTGCAATTCGCTCCAATAATGCTAACTTCGCATCCAAATCTGCGCGCCATACATTACGTCCATCAATCACCCCAGCTGCCAATGTTTTATCCTCAGGAAAACCAAATTTCTCAAGCGCTTCAATCGACTCCCCGTGATCATGAACAAAATCTACACCAATCGCATCCACAGGCAGTTTAACAACCTCTTCAAAATAATCAAGACTTTCAAAATAGGTTTGCAATTCAATCTTCAATTCAGGCGCAACATCCTTAAACGAAGCATAAACTTCCTCAAACAAAGCCAGCTCTTCCTTGTCAAAACTAGTGGCCAAGTAAGGCTCATCAATCTGCACCCATTTCGCACCAGCATCCTGCAACTCCTTCAAAATTTGACCATAAAGCGGAACTAACTGATTCAATAACCCTTTAAAATCAGCATTCCCTTTTGCCAATTTCAAATAAGTAATCGGTCCAACAATAACTGGTTTTCCATCGATACCAAGTTCTTTTTTCGCTTCCTCATAGTAAAACAATGCCCGATTCTCCGTCAACTGCGGCTTCGCATCCACAAGCTCAGGCACAATATAGTGATAATTCGTATTAAACCACTTCGTCATTTCCGAAGCCACGGCACCATCATTCCCACGCGCAACCTCGAAATATGTATCAAGATCCACTTTCCCAGCCTCATAGCCAAACCGTTTTGGCACAATTCCAAACGTGATACTCGTATCTAAAATGTGATCATAGAAAGAAAAATCTCCTACTGGAATCAAATCAATCCCCTTATCCTGTTGTTTTTTCAAAGATTGTAAACGCAATTCTTTAGTTTCAGAAAGTAATTGCTCTTCAGAAATCTTAGCATTCCAATAATTTTCAAGCGCCTTCTTCCACTCACGTTTCTCACCTAAACGCGGATACCCCAAATTTGAACTTTGAACTTTCGCCATTTCGCATCACCAATCCTTCATTATTTTTTTCATATAAAAAGCCCCTCCAGCAAAGACCAGAGAGGCTACGAATATCTAAAAATACAAATCCGTATTCACTCTCTTATCTTTCGAAACATGATGTTTCGCAGGATTTAGCACCTTTTCAAAAACTGAAAGGTTGCCGGGTTTCACAGGGCCAGTCCCTCTACCACTCACAATAAGAGTTATCATATGAAATTAATTACATCCAGTTCTGATGTATTGAATTTATATTACCATCCCATGAAATTCCTGTCAACTAAAAAATCACACTATTGTCGAACTTTTTCGAGCATTCCCAAAAAACAAGGCCAGAAAAGCCACAACCAATAGCCCAGTAATCACAAAATAAAACACATCGTTCCCGAATAAACCAATCATGATTCCTGTCGCAGAAGGGCCAATAATACTTCCCAAACTAAAGCTCATCCCTACTAAAATATTTCCAGCAGGTAACAGCTCAAGCGGCGTCAGATCCGTCATATAAGACAATCCAAGTGAATACATCGACCCAAGAAAAATCCCCATAACAAAAAACATCGCAATCAATAAAATACTATTAGAAACAAAAGCCGTCACAAAAAATAATGCAGCCCCCACTCCTACAAAAATCGGTAAAACCTTAGCCCTACCAATCCTATCACTCAAAATCCCAATTGGAACCTGAAATAAAATCGTCCCTACTGAAAAAGCAGAAATAATCGTCACGACCATGGCCTGTGGAATCCCATCACGAAGCCCAACAATAGGAAAAGTAGCATTAAGCGCAGTCTCCAATATCCCGTAAACAAAAGGCGGAAGCATTGCAATCCAAGCCAATTTAAACACACCCGAAAACCTCTTCAAACTACCAAAAAAAGAAATTTCACGTATAACCGCACTCTCTGCAACAAACTCATTCCTAAGAAACCATACAAGTCCCCAAGCAATCAGAACCAGAATGCCCGATATAAGAAATGGTAAATTCGCATTAATTGCCATCAAATTCACTAACTGCGGCCCGATTGCAAACCCCAGTGAAAAAAACAGCCCATAAATCGCCATATTCCTGCCACGCTTCGAAGGATGACTCATTGCCCCAATCCAAGTCTGAGAAGAAAAGTGCAACATATGATCTCCCACACCAATCAGCAAACGTAAAATAAACCAGAAATATAAATTAAACCAGAGTGGGAATATCAATAAAGCAACAGCTACAAGTCCACCTCCAACAACAATAATCGGCTTGTATCCAAAGCGATGTAAAGGCGCCTCAATAAACGGTGATACTAATAACACCCCAATGTATATACCAGTGGCATGAAATCCATTCAATCCCGAAGAAACACCTTTTCCTTCAAATATAATTGAAATCAACGGCAACAATAACCCCTGAGATAATCCAGATATAGCAACAACCACTGTTAAAATCCAAAACTTGAATCTATTACTCTTCATACCTATCCTCCAATGCATTTTTAGCAATAAAAAGAACAATGCCATAAATGACATTGTTCTTTATAATCAGCGATGACCCGTACGGGATTCGAACCCGTGTTACCGCCGTGAAAGGGCGGTGTCTTAACCGCTTGACCAACGGGCCTCATTATTAAACCTAATTTCGCATCTTTTATACTGGCGGAGAAGGAGGGATTTGAACCCTCGCGCCGCGTTAACGACCTATACCCTTAGCAGGGGCACCTCTTCAGCCACTTGAGTACTTCCCCAATATAAAACTTACAAGCTCCACAGGCAAGACTCGAACTTGCGACCGATCGGTTAACAGCCGATTGCTCTACCAACTGAGCTACTGTGGAATAATATTATGGTGGGCCTAAATGGACTCGAACCATCGACCTCACGCTTATCAGGCGTGCGCTCTAACCAGCTGAGCTATAGGCCCATAATATATAATGTAGTACAAAAGCGGGTGATGGGAATCGAACCCACGACAACAGCTTGGAAGGCTGTAGTTTTACCACTAAACTACACCCGCACAATCCAAATTTAAATTTTTAAAGGCGGCTAGTGGGAATCGAACCCACGCATGCCTGAACCACAATCAGGTGCGTTAACCACTTCGCCATAGCCGCCACTATCGCTAATATGGTGCCGGCTGCAAGAGTCGAACTCGCGACCTACTGATTACAAATCAGTTGCTCTACCAACTGAGCTAAGCCGGCTTAAGATAATTCTTCATATTGAAAAGGTGGCTTGGGACAGAATCGAACTGCCGACACCTTGAGCTTCAATCAAGTGCTCTACCAACTGAGCTACCAAGCCTTAAGTAAAGCGGTCCCGACGGGATTTGAACCCGCGATCTCCTGCGTGACAGGCAGGCATGTTAACCCCTACACCACGGAACCACCAATTGCGGGGACAGGATTTGAACCTGCGACCTTCGGGTTATGAGCCCGACGAGCTACCAGACTGCTCCACCCCGCGACAATAATATTATTTCATCCACAAATCACTAAGTAGAAAAGGAGGAAGAGGGATTCGAACCCCCGCGCGGTCTTACCCGCCTGTCGGTTTTCAAGACCGATCCCTTCAGCCAAACTTGGGTATTCCTCCATGATATGATAAAAAATAGTGATAGGTGGACCTTGCAGGACTCGAACCTGCGACCGGACGGTTATGAGCCGTCTGCTCTAACCAACTGAGCTAAAGGTCCAAAATTAAAAGGTAGCGGCGGAGGGAGTCGAACCCACGACCTTTCGGGTATGAACCGAATGCTCTAGCCATCTGAGCTACACCGCCATTATAATAAATAGACGTACCTTTTATCTCACAAAATAGTTGGTGGAGCCTAGCGGGATCGAACCGCTGACCTCCTGCGTGCAAAGCAGGCGCTCTCCCAGCTGAGCTAAGGCCCCTTCATAAAAACATAAGGATTATTTTCTTAATGGTCGGGAAGACAGGATTCGAACCTGCGACCCCTTGGTCCCAAACCAAGTGCTCTACCAAGCTGAGCTACTTCCCGAAAGCGCGCCCGAGAGGATTCGAACCTCTAACCGCTTGATTCGTAGTCAAGTACTCTATCCAGTTGAGCTACGGGCGCATTATATAAGTATATGGTGCCGAGGACCGGAATCGAACCGGTACGGATATCACTATCCGCAGGATTTTAAGTCCTGTGCGTCTGCCAGTTCCGCCACCCCGGCGTTAGAAACTTTATAATGGCAACCTAATTTTTGGAGCGGAAAACGGGGTTCGAACCCGCGACCCCCACCTTGGCAAGGTGGTGCTCTACCACTGAGCTATTTCCGCTTAAGTATAAAATGCGGGTGAAAGGACTTGAACCTTCACGCCTCGCGGCGCCAGATCCTAAATCTGGTGCGTCTGCCAATTCCGCCACACCCGCAAAAAATGAGCCGTGATGGGCTCGAACCATCGACCCTCTGATTAAAAGTCAGATGCTCTACCAACTGAGCTAACGGCTCACAATAAAAATATACGATGAAAATGGTGCCGGCTGCAAGAGTCGAACTCGCGACCTACTGATTACAAATCAGTTGCTCTACCAACTGAGCTAAGCCGGCCTGATTAAATGGGGGCTAACGGGATCGAACCGCTGACCCTCTGCTTGTAAGGCAGATGCTCTCCCAGCTGAGCTAAGCCCCCAAAATATGTACATTGCCCGGCGACGACCTACTCTCACAGGGGGAAGCCCCCTACTACCATCGGCGCTGAAAAGCTT